>JBFJXT010000007.1:0-20813 GCA_041623015.1 Thermoplasmatota archaeon
CTGGCGCGTGCAAGCCTTGGCGGTGGACCGAGTGCTTCGAGAAGGGATGTTCAAGCTTCTGCGCTGGCAACGGCGCACCTACAACATCGTCAGCTGGTTTGGCGTGCTTCTGCACGAACTGAGCCACGCAATCCTTCTCCTGGTCGGCGGCCACGGCATCCGAGAGTTCAACGTCAAAACCGACAGCGGACACGTGAAACCAAGGCGCATGCGACGCAGCCCCTACGGCCGCATCACCTTCGTTCTCGCAGCACTCGCACCCCTCTACCTGGCTCCAGCGGCGATCCTCATCGTCGCCAGTCTCTTGCTTGATCCTGCACTGATGCAGCCCGTCACCGCCGAGCCTGGACTCGATGCCGCCTGGGACGCACTCAAAGATCTCGCCGTCACCTTCCCCGTGCAATTGGGCAAAGTGCTGCTTGGCCTTGATGTGACCACCGCAGCCGGCGCCGCGGTGGCCCTCCTGGCCATCCTCGCCATTCCTGCTGCCCGTCCGAGCCACGTAAAAAATGAAGGCCGAAGCGAAGGCGACATCGCCGTCATACGCGCAAGCCTTCGAGAAGCGCCCCTCCTCTGGTTCATTGTCGTCGCTGTGCTGTACGCTGCCTACTTCGCCCTCGTGCCGTTCTGGCCCGTAGCCTACTGGACTGCGTTCCGAGTCCTCTGGGCCACCACACTCACCGCCACGTTGCTTGCCATCATCGGCGGCCTCGGCTGGTGGGCCGTCAGTTGGACCGGCCGCGTCAAACCCTGGCTGGCATGGATCCCATTTGCCGCGGTGGTCGCCATACAATGGCTTGGGCGCACCCAAACTGATTGGCCCGTGGTCGCCTTGAACCTCACCTCCTTGGGCCTATACGTGGCCCTCGCAGCCGGATTGCTCCTGTTTGCCAAGCGGCGCTTTGCGTAGCCAACCCTATAGCATCGATTCGACAATCCGTCGTCGTGGCCCACCCTCGAATGCTTCCTGGCGAGAAACTAGAGATCCGCCTCCGCCCTCACCCATTGTCCTGGATGGGTCGGTACACGTTGGCGCTCTTTCCGGCAATTTGGGGCGGATTCCTCGCTTGGCTCATGCGCACCGAATGGTGGAACCAAGCCGACGCCGGAAAGTGGTACCAAGTCTGGACTTTCCTGTACGGAAACAGCGCCGCGGCCCACGTCTACACCATCGCTGGGCTTGCCTTGTTTGGCGTCATCATCAGTGTTGCCACCATTCGCTGGCGCCGGTTCTTCCTCTATGTGCTCGTGGGCCTCCTCGTGGTGGGCACCGTCCTTGGGGCCAAGCTTGACCCCAAGACCGCCACGCCATTGCTTCTGCTTGCGGCAAGCGTTCCGTTGCTGTTCTGGACGGAAGCAGATCGTTTGAGCCACCGCTACACCCTCACCAACCTCCGCATCATCTTCGTCGGCGGCGCCCTCGTTCGCAAAGAGCGCGTCATCAAGTACGAGGCCATCACGGACCTTGACGGAACCCAAGGCCCCCTCGGTCGCATGCTCAACTACGGCACGCTCATCCCCGTCACGCAGAGTGGCTTTGGCCTTGGCAATGACACCAGCCAAGCCAGCATGACCGTCGGAGGCGCTGCAAGCAAAGGCGGCGTCATTGGCGGCGGTGCAGTGACCGCAGGCGGAGGTAAGGAAGTCAGTACCGGCCGCGCCATGAGCTTCCACCAACTCACCGGAGTCCGGCCCTATGGCGATACGAAATTCCTCATGGAGCGCCTCATCCAAGAAGCGACCTCCACGCCATACCTTCGAGAACAAGTGGAACTGCAACGGCAAATGGTGGACACCCTCAACCAGATGCGCGGCGGCCAATCAGCCCCCGACGGCGGCGCCCCCATCGTCGAAGGCCAACGCCTCGAAGAATAGCTGCCAATGGCGCCAAGCCTATTACACCGACCGGAGTCGCACTGGCTATGCCCTTCTGTGCCGACTGCAAGTCCATGGTGTACCCCAAGGACGGCAAATTGGAATGCCGCAAGTGCGGTTGGACCAGCACCGGCCCTACCAAGAGCCAGGTCGTCAAGAAGGAGGCAGAGGGCAAGGAACGCGTCGTCGTGGAGAACATGATTGATCCCCGCGCCCAACAAGACGCCGAGTGCCCCAAGTGTGGCCACGGCCGCGCCTACTTCCACCTCATGCAAACCCGTCGCAGCGATGAACCGCCGACGGAAATCAATGAGTGTATGGAGTGCGGACATTCGTGGCGCGAGTATTGACGGCGTAGCCGGCAAACGAGCAGAACGAATAGCCGCACCCGCCGCGCCTGACGAAGTCGGGCGCGTGCGTTGCGGACACTCTTGGCTTGAGTATTGATGCCTTAGCCGGCAAACGAGCAGAACGAATGGCCGCACCCGCCGCGCCTGACGAAGTCGGGCGCGTGCGTTGTGGGCACTCTTGGCTCGAATGTTGATGCCGTCGCCGGAAATCGAGCAGAACGAATGGCCGCACCCGCCGCATACCCTCACCCCATCCCCCCATTCTCCCTTAGGCACGCAAGCCAAGCCCCTCGACGCTCTAGCTTGGGCTTGAGTCCATGTTTGATACACACAAGGCCCGACGGCAACGACGCCATGCTCGCTGGATGGAACGCCGGGCTTCTGCGGCGCGTCTTTGGCATCATTTTCGAGCTGAGGAAGCGGAGTGGAAGATTAAGGCGGAGCGCGGGTGGCGCCAGTGGCTTCGCAGTGCGTCCAAGTGGAGTGCCAAGCGGCCGCCGGTTGCGGTGCGCAGCCGGGATTGATTCAATGGGTTCCACCAACCAATTTGTATAGGCCTTGAGTCGCCTCTGGGTTGGCTTGGTGCGTCTGGCCTCCTCGACCCACGTGTTCTGGGCGCATCTTGCTTACCCCGGGGGCCATGGTGACCCTCCGTGCTCCGGGGTTTTCCTTTCAATGCCCAAGGTGGGCTTTCCTCGCGTTTGCTGCGAGTTTAGGCGATGACCACTTGGTGGATGAGGCCCTTGAGGCTCAAGAAGTGGAATTTGTGCAATTTGGCGCCTTTGCCAAATCGGCCACTGACGCTGACGGTGAGCGTGGTGAGGTTGCCGTCGCCGGCGAGATCGGAAATGGTGAAGCTGGGGCGCTCAACGGAGGGCGCGAGGGTGGCTTCGAGGATGGTGCGGATGGCGTCTTTGCCGGTGGCGACGCCTTTGTTCCAGGGGCTTTGGAAGTCTGTGTCGTCGGCCAGTACGGCGAGGGCACGGTCTACGTCGTAGGTTCGGATGCCTTCGAAGAATTCGTGAACAGCGTGGGGGAAAACACCCTGGCCGATGGTCGCCATCAAGTTTGGGACAAAATGGCACTAAAAAAAGGTGGGGCGGGTCATGGAGTTGCGCAGTTGGTCGGGTGCTTGGCGCCTTCGCGCTTCATCTGGGGTGTCCGAGGGGTTCCCAATGGCGCTGGGTTGAGCACCGTGGCTCGACTGTAAATCAAAGGAAGGTTATCTGTGACCCTCGCCGCTGCGGCATGGACGGGGTCACTGCTCCAGACCTTTCGGCTTATTGTCTTTTGACAATCCACCCTGGTTTTCCTCCTCAGGAAATCGACCGAAGCCGTTCCCCTCCGGTTCGCTTCTCCAGTACACAGGGTACTGTGAGCGGGAGCGAGTATGCCGCGCTCCTCTCCAGGATGCTGGGGGGCCAGGCACAAGTCCTGTCCAAACTCTACATAGGTATGCTTAGTATTTAACACTTTTGTTTCCCAATAATCCCTAGTTAATTTTCTAAATATCCCGATTACCAATACACTTCTAAAGTTAATATGATTTGTTAGAGGGATGAGGATACAAAATCATCAAAGCAATAGGTTAATTGAACTGAAATCAATAGCGCTCGTCGCCTTGTTGTCATTAGTGATGCTCACGCCCGTGGGTGTCAGCGCATCCCCCGAGGCAATCAAAGCCGATGGATTGGCTGCGGCACTCACCCTGATTGACGCGCGAATCGAAACTCTGGATGACACGGGACACGGCGAGCTTCTAGATCGCTTGCAACTCCAACGCAGCAACGTGCTCACGGCTCAAGCTCTTGAGACGCTCCTCGAGCAACCTGGCCAAGACCCACTCGCCAAGGCTGTTGAAGCCCTTCGACTGCGCTCAGGCGCAACTGCCGCCCCCGTCACGGAATCGGCAAGCTTCGAAGCAGCACTCGACGCCTTCCATGCATTCTATGGGGCCTCCACTCCAGAAGGCATGGCCAAAGTCGCTGCCCGATACGATGCCGGTCCGGAAAGCCTAGCCCGCGCCATGACCCGGTTCACGGACGCCTCGTTGGTCTTCGTCACCGCTGGCCAAGCAACCTACACCGACGACCGATTCCTTGCCCTACAGGACCTTGCCATTGCCAACACGAACATGGAGAGCGAACCTGGGGACTGGCTCGCAGAAGCAGGCATCGACCTCACGGCCGTAGTCAACGCCCGACAAGCGGTAGCCGAAGCGGCAGTGGAGCTTCAAGCCGTGGTCGAGGACAACGAAGTGGCCCTATGGCTAGAAGAGAACATGTCTGCGCCAGAGAACCACGAAATTTCCCACCAAGTCAACCTAGGAAGCACCGGCAACAACGTCCCACAAGGCAAATTCTTCCTGTCTCTCGACCTCGGCGGCGACGACTGGTACAAAACCAATGGCGGCGGCGCAACAGGCCAGCCCACCCCCACTGGGCCAGAAAACCTCGCCTACCTTGCCGCCAGCAACCGCGGCTGCTACCTCAGTTACTACCGTGCGGCAGTCGCGTTTGACGCCTCCGGCAACGACCAATGGTCTGGCAACAGCGATTGCGGAAAGAACGGCGGCGCCTTCTTTGGTGCCGGTTTGCTCATCGACGCAGGCGGCGCAGACCAATACGATGGCTTCAATGGCGCTGGCGGAAACGGCGGCGGCTTCTACGGGGGCCTAGGAACCCTCATCAACGCCGACACCGGAGGCAACGACCAATTCAACGCCGGAAACCATGGCACCAATGGCGGCGCTAGTATTGCAGGCGTCGGCCAGCTCATCGACGTGGGCGCCGGAACAAGCTCCTTCAATGCCGGCTACAGCGGCACCAATGGCGGCGCCAATTACGTTGGCGTCGGCACACTCATCCACGCCACCACCGGAAACCGGCACATGAATGCAGGTGACTGGGGAACAAACGGTGGAGCCGCAACGGGCGGCGCTGGATTCGTCTTCGATGGCGTGGGTGGGGGCAGTGTTCAGGCTGGCGCCATCGGGTCCAATGGTGGATCTTGGCGCTTCGCGAGCGGCTTCTTTGCTTCCGGAATTGGCAACACCCAGTACAATGGCGGCGGCGCCCACGGGTCCATTGATCGCAACATCCTCGGCATCCACTTGGGTGTCATGACCCCGGACGGCGGTGTCAATGGCGGCGCCCTCATTCACAGCGTAGGCTTGCTCGTGGATGCCGGTGGCAATGACCAGTACTCTGGTGGCAGTGGCGGCATCAATGGTGGTTCTCGCGGTTTTGCCATAGGCATGCTCGTGGACGCAATGGGCAGTGACTCCTATACTGCCGGCGACTTTGGAACCAACGGCGGCGGCTACGCCATGGGCCTTGGACACCTCATTGACCTAGGCATCGAAAGCGACACCTACACGGCTGGCTCCTACGGCACCAATGGCGGAACCGATACCATTGACGGAAACTGCCCCACCGATTTGGAGTGCATCGCAGGCTCCAGTCCTGCCGTGCAAGGCCTTCTTTTGGATGCAGCCGGCAGTGGTGACGTGTACAGTGACGGATCTTGCGGCAGTGGCAGGGACGTCACTGTGTTGCCCAAAGGTAACGGCGCCCAAGTGGACCTTGGCCCCGGAAGCGGCGACGTGCGTGTTTGCCCCTTTGAAAACCAAGATTTGCTCCCTGGAGCACGGGACGAGGCGTTGGATCTGGTTGACAGCCTTGGATCCACACTGGACAATTTGATTTGGAAACTCGGCGACCCACTGGCTCGTGTGGAAGCAATCTTGGAAGATCCCAACCACATCTGCGCCACCCTCAACGAGATCAGGGGCCGCCCTGTATTCCAGTGCGCGCTCTGAACGCGAATTGAGCCTCAATACTCTGCCTTCTTCTCCTTCTGCGGCTTTCTCTTCACTTTTTTCCCATCCCTCCCCGAACAATTTGCAAGCAATGCCTGCCATTGTCGCCCTTTCTTGCCTTCAGGGCCCCGCCTTGCTCTTGCCGTGCCCTTCATCAATAGGGCTAAGGTGCGACCGTTTGGGATGACGGGAAAGCGGGACTACTACGACGTGCTGGGACTCGGCCGAGATGCGGACGCAGCGACCATCAAGAAGGCGTACCGCAAGCTTGCTATCAAGTACCACCCGGATCGCAATCAGGAGCCGGGCGCCGAGGACACCTTCAAGGAAGTGAGTGAAGCGTACGCCGTCTTGTCCGACGATGACAAGCGGGCCCGGTACGATCGCCACGGCCACGCTGGCATTGACCAACAATACAGCACGGAGGACATTTTCCGCAACGTGGACTTCCAAGACATCTTTGGCGGCATGGGCGGCGGCTTCGGCAACATCTTCGACATGT
The DNA here is from genome assembly GCA_041623015.1 of Thermoplasmatota archaeon. Taxonomy (GTDB): domain Archaea; phylum Thermoplasmatota; class E2; order JACPAO01; family JAHFTW01; genus JANQNI01. The sequence continues at coordinate 6,548 of JBFJXT010000007.1, forward strand.
TCTTTGGCGGCGGCAGCCGAGGCCACGGACCCAGCCGAGGACGAGACCTTCAACTCACCAAGCGCATCAGTCTCGAAGACGCCTACCGTGGCACTGAGATTGAAGTGGAGTACATGCGCCTCGAAAACTGCAGCCATTGCAGCGGCAACGGCGCAGAACCCGGCAGTCGCGTGGACACGTGCGGCACCTGCGGCGGCCACGGCCAAGTGCAACGCCAACAACGCACCCCCTTCGGCATCGTGAGCCAAGTGGGCGCTTGCCCCACGTGCGGCGGCAGCGGCAAGAGCATCGCCAATCCCTGCAAGGTGTGCCGAGGCAGCGGCCACGAGCGGCAAAAGAAACGAGAACGCGTCAAGATCCCAGCCGGCATCGATGACGGCATGCGCATGCGCGTGTCCGGCGCCGGTGAAGTAGGCGGACGCGGCGGGCCCCACGGCGACTTGTACATTGAAGTCAGCGTGGACCAAGACAAGCGCTTCACGCGAGAAGGCGCCGACCTCGTGGCGGACCTGGCCATCACCATTCCCCAAGCGGTCCTGGGCGCCCAGGGCAAATTGGAGACCTTTGACGGTCCCATCGAAGTGGACATTCCTGCCGGCACCGAGACGGGCCACGTCATTCGGCTCCGTGGCAATGGCATGCCATACCTGCGCGGCACCGGCAACGGAGACATCTTGGTGCGCATCCGCGTGGTGACGCCGAAGAAACTCAACGACAAGACTCGAAAGATCTTCGAGGACCTAGCGGATGAGTTGGGCACTCACGTGGAATCGGGCAAGAAGGGCTTCTTCAATTTCCTGAAAGGCAACTAGCGCCCGCGGCCAAGCGAAGTGGCCCCTGGAGATACTTCCAGAACATGCAGGTAAACGTGAAATAGCCTCGACGTCCCTGAAAGCACAATGAGGTCCGCGTGGGTCGCCGTGCTTCTTCTAGGCGTTGCCTTGTCTGGCTGCACCAGCTCGGGCGATCCATTGCATGTGGCCCATGACCCCGTCGGGCGCATCGATGGCGCCGTCCTGGACCACGTGTTGTTTCCCTACGGCAACGTCACGGTCCGGTTGGTAGAACTCGACGTGACCACCCAAACCACTGAGCTTGGCGGCTTCAGTTTCGTCCATGTGGCGCCGGGACTTTACACCCTTGAAGTGGTCCTTGCAGGCATTGGCCAGGACCGCGAATTGGTCGAAGTACGCGGCGACGACACCACGAAAATCATTCTCCAAGTCATCGCCCCCCGGCCCGATCGAAACTACGTGGCCGAATTAAGTTGGACTGGAGCTGAGCGCGTGGGGGAACCTGGCAGCGACTGCGAGGGATGTGACTGGCGTGCTGGGCTCCGAGAACGACGCCCCGATCTCGTGGTGGCCGCCGCCGTTTGGCCCGTGGACAGCACCTTCGACACCCACCTGACCATGGAAGTGCGCACACCGGATGGCGACCTCTTGCTTGGCCCCTTTGGCCCCGCTGACGCCATTGACGAAGTGATTGATGGCAAAACCATGCGTCACCTCGGCGGCGTCATTGACGGGGACTTGATTCCAGACGATGCCGGGAGCATCCAGTACCACTTCTCCTTCAGCAATGACAACTTGTTGCCCCACGTGGACTTCAGTATGGAGTCCTTCTTGTGGGTCCATTACGGCGTCCCAGATCCCGTAGAAAACGCCGAAGCGTTCCTCTAACACGGAAAAATTAGCTGGGTTGGGTCGGAAGCCACCGCCACCATACCTATGAAGGAGACCTTCCTCGGCCGGCCCATAGCCATGGCGCTTGACCGACGCGACTTGGATCAGCTCGTAGCCCGAATGGGTCGAGAGAACGTCCTCACCTCCGAGGCAGACCTCATCGTGTATTCCACGGATGTAGGCAGCCCGCCCGGAATTGTAGACCTCCTCGTCAACCGCAAGGCCGACGCCGTTGTACGGTGTCAAACGGCCGAGGACGTCATGACGGTGGTGCAATTTTGTAAGAAGCGCCGCATTCCCATGACGCCCCGTGCCGCCGCCACCAATGCTCTTGGTGGATCTGTGCCCAAGCGCGCCGGCGTGGTCCTTGACCTCACGGGCATGCGCAAGCACGTGGCCGTTGACGAAGCCAAGATGACCGTCACCGTGGATGCGGGCGTCGTCATCAAGGACCTCCAAGACAAGCTCTTGGAAGTCGGCCTCGAACTTCCCTGCTACCCAACCTCTGCCCAAGCGGCTACCATTGGCGGTTTCGTCGCCATGGACGGCCACGGCATTCACGCCACGCGCGCAGGCAACATCGGCAAGTGGGTGTCGGCCATCGAAGGCATCGGCACTGATGGCAAGACATTCTTTGCCCGCGACCCGGAAGAAATCGAATTCTTCGTTGGCCTCGGTGGCAGCACTGGCGTCATCACGCGCATCACCCTCAAGGTCCTCGAAGCGACCCCGGACAAGCCGGTGGTTGTGGCGGCTCGCCACGGGCGCCAAGTGCAAGCGCTCATCGAGGAAGCCACTTCCCGCTTCCCGGTCAAGCATGTGAGCTTCCGCAACGCTGACTTCTACGCCCTTCGCGCCGAAGCCACCAAGGTTCGCAAGAACCCCTTCGCTGGCAAATTCGGCGTCATGTTCTGTTTTGCTGAAGCCGACTGGGCCAAGCACGCCGAAGCCTTCGGTCGCATGGTCGAACGCGCCGGCGCTGACATGCTCGACGAGAAGGTCGCCACGGCTGAATGGGCCGAGCGGTTCTTCCCCATCAAGGCCAAGCGCATTGGCCCAAGCCTCGTTGCTGGCGAAGTGTTCGTGCCCGTGCACCGCATGGCCGAGTACCTGCGCGATGTGCGCCGCAAGGTCGAAGTGAAAGACTTCGCCGCTGAAGGCCACGTCACGGACGACGGCCGCGTCTACTTCTTCCTCTACGCCTTGGACGACGAGCGCCGACCCAATTACCCGGCAGGATGGGGCACCAGCGAATGGTTCCTCCACTTGGCCAACAAGAAGGGCGGCCACGCGTACCACTGCGGTGTCTGGCTGCAATGGCAAGCCAAGAAGGTGTTTGGAGCCAACCGCTACAAGCGCCTCAAGACCTTCAAGTCCCAGGGCGACGCGCGCAACTTGTTCAACCCGGGCATGGTGTTCCCGCTTCCGGCGCCCATTCCTGAATTCGTTCACAAGATGGCCATCCAGGCCCCGACCCCTGCACCGAGCCTCGGCTTGCAACTGTGGGCTGGCGGCCCGATGCTTCGCTACATGGGCGGGGGCGTTCGCCACCGCCGCAACAAGACCATTGGCGTCCTTGCGGCTGACATGGCTGGCGACATGGCTCGCGGCGACGACATGGGCATTCACTCGGACCTCATCTGGGGCGCCGACTTGCCAAGCCTTCAAGCGATTCCAAACCCGGGCGACTTGCCCATGACCCAAACCCCGCGTGGAAAGATGGTCCTGGCCAAGGCGTTCGTCTCTGGCAAGATTACCGACCCCTGGGACCTCAAGGCCGCGCTCGACGTGGCTGACCCTGAGGAAGCAGAGGGCAAACTCGTCGCACCGGAATACCCCGAAGTGCTGCAAGTGTTCGATGCCTTCCGCCGCGCCGTCCAAAACGAAGGCGTGGAACTGGAAGTCAAGGCTGTCGAAGTGGTCATCGAGGAAGACCCCGCTGCTGGCGGCGCTGCCGAAGGCGGTGGCGGAAAGCCCGGCCTCGACATTGAAGCGATCAAGAAGCAAGCTGCAGAAACCCCCGAGCCCACCAAGGCTTGGGTCTTGGCTGCTGACTGCATTGTCTGCAACGGTTGTGAAGCCGCCTGCCCCACGGATGCTGCCATTGTCACGGACACGGCTCGCGTGGACCGCGACTTGTGTATCGCTGACGGTGCTTGCTTCGATGCTTGCCCCACTGGCGCCATTCGTCCCGGTATCGAAGACGAAAGCACCAGTGCTGGATGGCCAGAAGGCAGTCGCCTCGCTGGCAAATTCGGCGTCTAGGCGGTGTCCATGGAGCCAGGAACCGATGGCCTCGAACGGGGATTTACGCCTCGTTCTGGGCTCTTGGTTCTCGGCGCCTTGGGTGCGGCAATTGGCACAGCGCTCGCGCTGTGGTTATTCGTTCGTTTTGATCAATTGGAGGCAACTCCTTGGTCAGCTCGCCTAGCGAGTGCGCTCGGGGTTGCGGTGTTGCTGCATGGCATGGCCCACGCAATCAACGGCGTCCGACTAGCGCGCTTGTCCCAGGGTACGATCTCTTGGCTGCGTGGTTGGGCCATCGTAACCGTGGGCGTCTTTGGCGCAGCCACGACTCCTGCTCGGATTGGCGGCGAAGCACTCAAGGCGATTGAACTTCGGCGCCGTTTGGCGTGGCCCGCGACGGTGAGCTTGTTGCTTGCTGAGCGCATGTTTGACCTCGTGGTCTTGGCGGCAGCAGGCGCCTTGGTGGTGGCGGCACTTGCGGGTATTGCTGGCGCAGGTGATGCCATGCTCAGTTTGATGTTGGCCGTCGGAGCGCTTCTCGCCGTTGCATTGGTGGTGGCCAGTTTTGCTTGGATCGCCAAGCGCCAAGGTGCCATCACAGCGGGAACCGGAAAGCTCGCATCTCTTCGAGCCACGCTGCACGAAGGGCTTCGAGGATTGGCGGCACTGTCTTTGGAGGCTCGGGCGCTGGCGACGGGCCTCACGGTCGTTGTTTGGGCCCTTGAAATTTCTGGATTCGTGGCCGTTGCCTGGATGCTTTCTGTGCCGATCAATTGGCTCGGGGCGGCCATTTTGGTGCTCGGGGTGACCCTAGTGCAAGCACTGCCTCTTTTGCCCTCTGGCGCCGGGACTGTTGATGCTTACGCGGTGCTGGTTGCGCCTGCCCTTGGGGCGAACGTGGGCGCTGCTTACCTTGTGTGGCGAGCGGCTGTCCTCTCCTATGACCTGGTGCTTGGCGGCGTGGTGGCAGCCGTTCGATTACTTGGCTACCGGCCGAGCGTCACGAATGAGCCGAGCCACCGCATCCAAGACCAATCCGGCAACCAGTAGAATGGTGCCAAGCAGCGTAAACAGCAGAGACAGCATCGCTTTTCCGGGCCAGAATTCGCCGGTGCCCCCGTAGTAATTGGACGCCGTTTGGTACCCCAAAAAGATGCCCAAAAGCAAAGACAATCCGCCGGGCAGGCCGAGGAACATGAGGGGCCGCTCCCGTTGGACGAAGCGAAGAATTGCAGTCACCAAGGACCACAAGTGGACGAGTGGGTTGTGGCTTCGTCGCACCGCGTAACTGACGTCGATGGGAACTTCCGTGATGCGAGCATTGAGCTTGGCGGCCTCTTGGAGCATCGCCCATTCAATGCCAAAGCCGGCTTCTCGAAGCTCCATTTTCCCAGGAAGGGAAGCCTCGAAGGCACGGAAGCCCGATTCTGAATCGGTGGTGCGAACCCGGCCGGCGGACGCGGACGCCCCCGAGAGCGCCTTTTGTGCACCCCGTCGAAGGGTCCCCGCGCCACTTTTGGCTCCGTCCACGAATCGAGATCCGATGACCATGTCGGCGTCTCCGGCAAGAATCGGCGCTGCGAGGCGACCCAGTTGGGCAGGATCGTGTTGGCCATCGCCGTCTAGGGTGACAATGACGCGGCTTCCATCTGCGGCAACCGGAAATCCAGCTTGAAGGGCTTGTCCCTTGCCGCCGTTTTGTTCCAATCGAATCACTTCGGCTCCGGCGTCCGTTGCAACTTGCGTGGTGCGGTCGCTGCTGCCGTCGTCAACGACGATGACGCGGTCGGCCTCCCGGCGGGCCAGGTGGACCACGGAGCCAATGGTGGCTTCTTCATTGAATGCTGCGATTAACACGCACACGTCGTTCATGCGGCCTCCGGGGGCTCAAGGGAGGCGACCGTAAAGAGCCCGATTGCCAACGGGAGGTGCCGGGTGCGAGTCACGGTCCAGCCATGGGATTCGAAGGTTTTCAAGATCGACTTGATGTTGGTGTGGTGGTAGTGGCCCTCGTATCCAGCAACCCGCCGAGCCAATCGGTACAGGAGGCTTTCAGAGGGGCCGCTAAGAAGCAAATTGCCGCCGGGGGCAAGCACTCGTTGGGCTTGGGCAACAAAAGGCGACAGGTCCGTCAGGTGCTCCAAAACATCCATTGCTACGACGGTGTCGAATTGATGGTCCTCGAAGGGCAGGTCCGTGGCGTCGCCTTCCATGATGGTAATCGCATCTGGCAAGTTACTGGCCTCGGCGGCTCGGATGTCTAGGTCGATGCCGGTCGCTTCGTGACCTTGTCGATGGGCGGCGGCCACAAACAATCCGCCACCGCAGCCAATATCCAGCACGCGCTTGGGCGTGGTGCCAAGCATGTTCATCGCCACTTGGACGCGACGACCAAACAGCCAACGGACCAAGGGATTGGGGTGCACGTAACTGGGTACAGCGGTCTCCTCCAATTCGTCCCAAGTCATCGATTTTGAGACGCCGTGAAGCGCTTCCACGTGCGTATCGGGAGTGCCGATTTTTTGCAACGGCTTGGACGCCCAGCCGCCGGCTCGGGGCCATGCTTGGTTTGGGCTTGGGAAGACGATCAAGGCTGCAAACAAGGTAAAGAGTGGCAGAAGCGGCAGTCGGTAGCGCCAGTCGTAATCAATGAACGTGATGGCGACGATGAATGTGGTCGCGGCCACAATCGTTGCAGCCAACAGACCAGCCGAGTTTTGGGAACGACAGGCACGCCAGAGACCCCAGAGGCCAAGGAAGACAATGGGAGCCAGGGTCACAAGCCCAACGGCGTTGTGAATGAATGAATAGCGGGGCCAAATGGGCAAGAAAAACACGCCCACTTTGGCGGCGGCGAGCAGTATGAAGTGCAGGGGATCCGCCAAGACAAACCCAAGCGCCGAGTCCGCTTGCGCATCAGACGGAAGCAGCAAGGTCGCGTCGTCATGGATGACGTAGCCCTCTTGCCAAAGGGAGGGAAACAGGGAATCGCTCCAGCCTCGGCGCCAGGACAACAATTGCTGAATGATTGGCAAAGCGACGACAGCCGCCCAGGCGCCTTTTTGATTCAGGCCGATGCTTTGGAAGCGGCCGGTGATGGCGTGTAGGAGAATCATCGCCGCGACGATGGGAATTCCGAAGGGACGAGATACTGCAAGCACAAACAACGCCACGGGTGCTGCCCAGCGCGGTGTCTCTTGGGTGCGAACCAGGAGCCAAAATGACAGGGTCAGCATGAAGGTGAACCATGCATCCGAGAGGATGTAGAGATCCCATTGGAACGCCTCGGGAAGCACCGCATAGGCAAGGCCAGCAAGCCAACCGGCGCCTCGGTTTCCAAGAGCAGCAGCGATGCCGACGAGCAAGACGGGAATGGCAGAGGAGATCAGAATTTGCACCGCGATCCACATCTCGGGAACCGCGCCGCCGAGGGTGCTGACGCAGAGCGGCACGAGGAACCCAAGGTACTCCCAGCCAACCAAATCACGAACCAGGCCCGAGGGCTCTTGGATGAGGTTGCTACAGGCGGCTAGGTACGAGGCGGTATCGCCCCCGTGGCGGGTGCCGGCAACGACCCAGAGGGCTGATCGCACGAGGAATGCAAACGCAAACAATGCCGCCATTGACCTTCGAGAGTTCCACTGCAACAAGCCCACCAATTGACCGGTGGCCTTGGGCCTTCCGAAGCGCCCCACGCATCAATTGAACACGGCCGAGCACCGCGGACCTGCAAAATCGAGCCACCTAGCGCCAAGTGCGCGCCCAAACACCGCCGGCGTCACGGGAGCAAATCGATAACGGACGCGAGGGGATTCGAACCCCCGAACACCGGCTTAGGAGGCCGGGACCATATCCGGGCTAGGAGACACGTCCACGATGCAACAGGCGCCAAGCGGCACCTCGTCTGCGTCTTGGCTGAGCCGGGCAGGCCCTTGAAGGTGTTGGCCTGAACCAATGAGCGTGTGGCACATACATTGGCCCGTGCGGCACATGCCATGGCCATCTGGGAGCGCGCTCATATGCAACCTCGTCTTCGTCTTGCCGTGGCCCGCGTGCCACAGTGAAACCATGCAACAGCACACAGACGCAGCGCCCCATTTCGAGCAAATTAAACAGGCGCTCCAAGACAAAATCGGCACCGAGCTGGACGAGGCCGATCTCAAAGACGAATTCCAGAAATATCTAGAGTACGGCGTCCCCCCGGACCAAGCGGCCAAGACCATCTTGCGCCACCACGGCGTCACTCCCGGCGGCGCACCCAACCAAGCGCCCGCTGGCGACGCCGACAGTCCCGTCACCAAGCTGGCTGACGCCCCCGCCAACACGCCCTTTGTGAACCTCCTCGTCCGAGTGGTCAGCTACAACAAAAAGACCATCACCGCTCGCGGAGAAGCAAAGGAAATCGTCTGGGGTCTCCTCGGCGACGACACCGCAACTCGACCCTACACCGCCTGGCGCCCCTTGGAAGGCATCGACAAGGACGATGTCATCGAAATCAAGGGCGCGTACACGAAGGAGTACAACAGCGAGGTGCAAATCAACCTCGGCGACCGGACTCAAGTGGAGAAAAAGCCGGCAGAGAGCCTTCCAAAGACGCCGAGCACCTTCCGCGACGTCACGGTCAGCGAATTGACCCCCGGTCTTCGTGGCATCCGCGTCACCGGCCGCATCCTCGATGTGGCACCCCGCGAAATCACGGTCCAAGGCGCGCCCAAAACCATCTACGGCGGCACCCTCGCTGATGAATCCGGCAAAATCGAATTCACCGCCTGGGCTGACCTTGAACTCGAAGCTGAAAGCATTGTCACCATCGAAGGTGGCTACATTCGCACGTACCGAGGCCAAGCTCAATTGAACTTCGACCAAGACGCCAGCGTCACCAAGGCCGATGTGGAATTGCCCGACGCCGACACCCTCGCAGACACCGCTCCCGTCTCCCTCCACAACCTCATCGAGACTCCCGCCAACGACGTTTGCGTCGTGGCCACCCTCCTCGAAGTGCGTGACGGCAGCGGACTGGTTTACCGAGACCCCAACACCAACCGCGTCGCCACCGGCTCCGTCCCCGAAGGCGCCATCGCAGATCTGCGCATCAAGGGTGTTCTTGACGACGGCACCGCCGCATTGAATCTCATTGCCAACAAGATGCTGACAGAGCAACTCTTGGGCAAGACCTTGCAGCAATGCCAAGAGCAAGCTCACGCCGCCCACCACGACGGCATCATCCAAGACGAACTTCGTGCCAAGCTTTCGGGCCGCACATTCAAGGTTCGTGGCAATGTTCTCGTGGACGACTTTGGCGCCATGATGATCGCCAAGACCATCGTGCCCTTCGAAGGAGACCTCGAAGCCGAAGCCAAAGAACTCCTCGAACGCCTCGGAGGTGCCTGAATTGGCGTTTAAACGCGAAACCGCTTACCGCCTCTTTGCCGAGGAATTCAACGCAAGCCGCTACGAAATCAAAGGCAACGCAGAGGAGCGCGAACCAAGCTTTGTGGTCTCCCCCTTGGGCGCCAAGATGAACCGCGTCAACGTAGTTGGCGTCTGCACAGACGTTGAATCCGTGGGCGAATCCGGCGATGTCTACCGCGCTCGCATCAGCGACCCCACTGGCATCTACGTGGTTTACGCCGGCCAATACCAACCGGAAGCCGCACAAGTCCTTTCGGAACTGCAACCCCCGTGCTTCGTCGCTGTGACTGGCAAGGCCCGAACTTACGAGCCTGAACCCGGCACGGTCTTTGTGAGCATTCGACCCGAGACCATCAGTCAAGTGGATGAAGAAACCCGCGACCAATGGGTGCTTCAAACCGCTCGCTGCACGTTGGATCGAATTGACGCCACCGAAGCGATCAACAAGGGCACCGTTGCTCCTGAAGATCTTCAAACCGCTGGCATCCGAGCCGAAGTGGCCACTGGCGCTATGCTTGCCCACGAACACTACGGAGTGCTGGACGTGAGCGGCCACCGGGGCACGGTCCGCAAGTGCCTGCAAGGGTTGCTGCCCGGTGGGTCCTTCGAAACCCACCAAGTCGCCCCTCGCGATGAAGAACCGGCCGGCACAGACAGCACCACCACCGCACCTGCCTGGACACCCCCAGCTCCTGCAGCAAACACGGAAGCTGCCGATGCCGAGCAAGAAGCGTTCGACGACTCCGTGCTCCAGGTGCTCCAAGGCCTCGAAGGCGACGGCGGCGCTCAGTGGGATCAAATCCTTGAGCAAGCCAAGTCTGCCGTGGAAGGCGCCGGCGACGAGTCCATTGAGGAAGCCCTCAACCGACTCATGGACAAGGGCCTCGTCTACGAGCCGACCCTAGGCGTCCTGCGCAGCACTTAGCTTGGTCTGTTACCCTTCTCCTTCTATTCCTATTCGGATTCTGGCTCGCTGTCCAGTTGGCTCTGGTCAAACACGAAGGCGCCGATTTTGAGCTTGGCAGCTTCATCGTCGGGGATGATTTCGTGCACGGCCTTGTCTGCGAGGATGGCCGAGTTGCCAAATGGATCTTCAAGAATCAAGGTGACGGGGTCAGCCTTGCCTTCCCGCATGGCTGCAAACACCGCTTGAAGCGCTTCGATTTTGGCGCGCTCTTCGTCGGCTTCCGAGTCGCGGTGGAGTTGGTCAAGGACGCGCTCGACGCGCACGATGATGCCTTCCACGTTGGTGATGAAGGCTTCACTGGCGGTGCCGGGCTCAATTTCGATGCCCAATTCGGGGATGCGGATGGTACCGCTGCCGCCGCGCACCACACGCACCATCATGTCGTCTTCCGTGGTGACGCGGTAGGAGAATCGGGTGGGCTCCTTGGTGTCTAGGAGCACGAAGTCGGTGTGGCGGTAGCCGCATTCGTCGCAGCGGAGCATGGTTTCCAAGGATTTGCCAAGGTATGGCAATTCGATTTCCTCGGCATTGTACTCCATGCCTCGGTTGGAGCAAGCGGGGCAGACAGCTTCCTCGATGACGGTGCGGACCACGGTCGCGGGGACAAGGCCTGCCCTGAAAGCGTTACGGCGGGGGCGAGGCGGACTCAAAGGGAGAAGAATTGGAGGAGGGTGAAGAAGGGGTTCAATCCGAATCCTTGGGGCAAGCAGATGCCTGCCCGTCAAGACTTCGTGAACAATGTGTTGGCGTGGTGCGCTTACAAGCGGCCCATTTCAACGAGCTCGACGCCCTGGACGCCTTCGACGCCGTGGACGATTTCTTCGAGCTTGTCACTGTTGCCTTCCTCGTCCTCGACCACGATGGTGGTCAGAAGGGCCTTCATGCCGAAGGCGAAGGGGACAGCGTCGCAGGATTGTAGGGTCGCGAAAGCGGGCATGGCGCCCTTGAGTTCGGACTCAAGCTTGGCAAGGTCCACTTCGACGCCGTCGGGCATGACACGGTATTTGATCAGGACTTCTCCCATGGCCGCCGCCAGATAGGGGTGTGATTTCAGGTTGTGGGTGAATTCAACACCGCAGCTTGGGGCCACCATTGGCTGGCCCTCCGCCTTGGATCGAGCCAAAGCGGGAGTGAAAATGAAACGGGCGCTACCGGGTTCGAACCGGCGACCGGCGGGTTAAAAGCCCGCTGCTCTACCTGACTAAGCTAAGCGCCCAAGGGGAGCGAATGCGACACCTGGACACTGAACGGACCCTGCTGCGTGGCAGCCGAAGGGGGTCCATTCCCAGGCGGGATTTCGATTGAGGCGCCTTGGGCTAAAAAGCCCGCTGCTCCATATCGCGGCGATTTGCTTCGGCGAAATGGCCTTGAATCTGGCCTCGATGAAAGGGCTAGGGAGAGATGGGTTGGCCGTGCCGACAGAAAAACCTCATAACCCGTTGGCCCAATTGCGTCCGCTTTACGAGTCGATAAGGGATTTATACCCCCCCTTCTTCGGCGCGACTTGCATCAGGGAATCAGGGTAGGCTATGCCATCTGGTTCCACTGAGGAGAAGCCTCTCTGGCAGAGTCTCAGGTGATCCCTTGACTGACGAAGACCTCCGTTTCAACGTCCTGAACCACGAGATCGTGCCCTTGCACGAGATCTTGCCCGAAGAAGAGGCTGCGCCACTTCTGGAGAAATACGATATTGTGAAGGAACAACTTCCCAAGATTAAGGCAACTGACCCCGCCGCCCGCGTTGTCAGTGCCAAACCTGGGCAGATCCTCCGTATCACGCGTGCCAGCCCCACTGCGGGCCGGTTCATCGCACACCGCCTCGTTGTTGAGGCCATTTAGGAGCCATTCCATGCGCGAACTCGTCGACGCGTTCTACGCAGAACGCTCCATCGTGAACCACCACATCGCCTCGTACAACGACTTCGTTGCGCACCGCCTACAGCACGTCATCGATCACATTCGAATCGGCGACGACGACACGGCAGAGCGCGGCGTTGTTCAAACGGACATCGAGGGATACTACATCAAACTCGGGAAGATCGGCATCGGTCGCCCCGTGGTCAAGGAAGCCGATGGTTCCCTGCGCCCGCTCACTCCTATGGAGAGCCGCTTGCGCAATCTCACCTACCAAGCTCCTCTGACCCTCGAATTCATCCCCGTCATTGACGGCATTGAGCACGAGCCGGAACTGGTCCAAGTGGGTCGATTGCCCATCATGGCCCACTCCAACCACTGCAACATCAACCGCAAGTCCCTCGAAGAGAACGAGGGCCGGCCCTTCTCTGATGAAGAGTACCAGGCCAAGCTCATTGAATTGCAGGAAGATCCCTTGGACCCTGGTGGATACTTCATCAGCAACGGTACCGAGCGTGTCCTGATTACCCTCGAAGACCTGGCGCCCAACCGCGTCTTGGTCGAGAAGGCCACCCGCTACGGCACCGACGTGGAGATCGCCAAGGTGTTCTCCCAACACGAAGGCTACCGCGCCCTCGTAGTCGTAGAGCGCAAGAAGGACGGCGACCTGATGGTTACCGTGCCCAGCGCCAGCGGCCAAATCCCCCTCGTTGTCTTGCTCCGCGCCCTCGGCATGGAGTCGGACGAAGAAATCGTTCACGCCATTCAAAGCGACGAAGCGATGGAACCCCTCATCTTGGGCAACATCGAATCCGCCGCCGAAGAATACGGTGTGGCAACCCGTGAGGAAGCGATCGCCTACCTCGGTAAGCGCCTGGCCGGTGGCCAAGCCAAGGAATACCGAGTCAAGCGCGTCGAGGCCCTCATGGACCGCAACTTGCTGCCTCACTTGGGCCAAGAGCCCGAGGACCGCATCACGAAGGCCATCTTCCTTGCCCGCATGGGTCAGTCGGTCTTTGAGTTGCACCTAGGCCTGCGTGAAGAAGACGACAAGGATCACTACTCCAACAAGCGCCTGAAGCTTGCTGGTGACCTCATGGAGGACTTGTTCCGCGTCGCTTTCATGGCGCTCTGCAAGGACTTGAAGTACCAACTCGAACGCGCCCATGCTCGCAACCGCGACGTGAAGATCCAAACCGCCGTCCGTGCCGATGTCTTGACGCAGCGCCTGCTGCACAGCCTCGCCACCGGTAACTGGGTCAGTGGCCGCGCTGGTGTAAGCCAACTCCTGGACCGCACCTCGAACCTGGCCGCATTGTCTCACATGCGCCGCGTCACGAGCCCGCTGACGCGCAGCCAGCCTCACTTCGAAGCCCGTGACTTGCACTCGACCCAATGGGGTCGCCTGTGCCCCAACGAAACCCCCGAAGGTCCCAACTGTGGCCTCGTGAAGAACCTGAGTCTTTGCGTGGAAATCTCCGAGGGCTTCCCCGAGCGCGAAGTAGAGCGCGTCCTGCGTGACTTCGGCTTGCGCCCAGTCGAGCGCGACGCCCCTGGAGTCCAAGTGTTCCTCAACGGTGACCTTGTGGGTCTCCACGAAGATGCCAAGGACCTTGTCCAGCGCATCAAGGAACGCCGCCGCGCCGGTCTCCTGTCCAACGAAGTCAACGTCTACCTCGAAGAGGAATCTGGCGCTGTCTTCCTAAACTGCGACGCTGGTCGTGTGCGCCGCCCGCTGCTCTCTGTTGAGGGTGGCGCCATGCGCTACACCGAAGAGTACCAGAAGGACATCCAAGAAGGACGCCTGCGCTGGTCCGACCTCGTCAACGAAGGCTGCATTGAGTACATCGACGCCGAAGAAGAGGAGAACCTGTTCATCGCTGTCGAACCTTCGACGGTGACGCCAGACCACACCCACTGTGAAATTGACCCCATGGTCATTCTCGGTATCGGCTCCAGCTTGGTTCCGTACCCCGAGCACAACTCGTCCCCGCGAATTACGATGGGCGCAGGCATGGGTAAGCAGTCGCTCGGTTTCGGAGACAGCAACTACCGTATCCGCCCGGACACCCGTGGCCACTTGCTGCACAGCCCGCAAGCC
>JBFJXT010000008.1:0-20793 GCA_041623015.1 Thermoplasmatota archaeon
CACGATTGCCTGCGTGATTCTTGGATTCCGCATGATGCGTGGCACCTTCGGCGCCAGCGGCCTCTATGGCGGCGTGATGATTATTGGCAGCCTGACGGCGGCGATTCTCTTCTTGTTCGTCATGCCAGCGCTCGGCCTTGGCCTTCGGTTGGCGTTTTCCGCGTGGTTGCTTGGCGGCGCCCTTGGAAAATTCCTTGACCTTTGGTAGGCCCTAACGGGGGAAATTCACACACGCTCAAGGGTGTGGCCCATGCGTTCCTTCTTGGTTCGCAGGTAATCCCGGTTGTGCTCTTGGGGGTTGATTTCGTGGGCCACGCGCTCAGTAATTTCAAACCCGAGCGATTCCAAGGCGTCCACTTTGGCCGGGTTGTTGGTGAGGAGTCGAATGCTCTCTACCCCTAAGTCTCGAAGCATGTCCAAGGCGGCGTCGTAGGTGCGCGCATCTTCGGGTTGGCCGAGGCGCAAGTTGGCTTCCACCGTATCGAGGCCTTGTTCCTGCAATTCATAGGCGGCAATCTTGTCGATGAGGCCGATGCCGCGGCCTTCTTGGCGCAAGTAGAGGATTAAGCCGACGCCTTCGGATTCGATGCTTGCCATGGCGTCGTCCAATTGTGGCCCGCAGTCGCACCGCAATGAGCCAAGCACGTCGCCCGTGAGGCACTCGGAGTGGATGCGGCAGAGAACCGCCTTTGCGCCATTCAAGTCGCCTTTAACGATGGCGGCGTGTTCGCGGCCGGTTTGGATATCACGATACGCAACAATGCGAAAATCACCGTGCTCCGTTGGTAACGTGGCCTCTGCTCCTCGAACTGCCGAAACCGAGTAGGCACCCATCTACGGGTCGCCCACTGGCGCATCGTTCATGAACGCATGGGTAGCAGCAAACAAGAGTTCCCAGCCACCGCTAGGTCGGTTCCCAGTGCCGGGCCTTTAAGGCAGGGTGCTGGCTCCCCATGACGTGGACCCGGAAGACCGGACGGACGAGACCCCCGAGGAAACCCTCACACCCACGACGCCATCAGTCGCAGACGAGGCGGAACCAGAGGAGCCCGGCCGATTCAAAGGCATCAAGCGCTGGGCGAGGCAAAACTCGCCTGGCCTACACCAATTCCTGGTCTCAGAAGAGCGCCCATTCCCATTGATGCGAGAGCTCTCGTTGGGCGCGTTTGTTATCTTGCTCGCCGTTGCCCTCCTCTGGGGCGGCACGGGACAGAAATTCGGCGACAGCCCTGTCGTGGTCATCGAATCGGGCAGCATGATGCACTGCGATCAAGGACGTTCCACGGTCCACAGTTCCCAGTGTGAAGGCCCCTATGCACGGCTTGGCACCATTGATCCGGGCGACTTGGTCTTCGTCAAAGATGTGGATTCTAGAAGCGACGTGAACACGTTCGCAAGCCAAGCCAAGTGTGACGTCACCGACTTCGACCAGTTTTCGTGCGCTTGCAAGCAAGACAGCTACGGGCGCTGCGGCGATGTCATCATTTACCGACCGGGCGGATCCAACCAAGCAGTCCCCATTATTCACCGCGCCATGTTTTGGCTCGAAATTCATGGCAACGGAACCTACAGTGTCCCTGAATGCGGCCTCATTGAGGTTCCCCGCGCTGGCTTGAACAACGTGTGCCTCTCGAATATGCACGCCCGGAACCTGAACAACGCGCATTACTTGGATGATTTGGGCCCCGAAAGCTCTGGGTTCGTCACCCTAGGCGACAACAACGCCGGCGCCGACTTGCCAAACATCAACCCCGCACCGGTGCGCCCGGACTGGATTCTTGGCAAGGCTCGCGGCGAAATCCCCTGGGTTGGCCTCGTGAAACTCTGGGTCAGTGACTTGTTCAATGGTTGCCAAGGCGACCCCCGCATCCCCTGCAACTTTGACAACGCCCCAGGCGACGTCAAGACCATGATGGTGGTGACCATTGGCACCCTTGTGGCCAGTCCATTCATCGTGGAAAAGGTCCAAAATTATCGAGCCGGCCGGCGCGATGAGGAAGGCGGCAACGGTGGAGAGGGCGGCGACGAAGGTACGTCGCTCTAGCCTCCAATAAGAGTGTCCAGCCAGCCTAGACAGCTAGGAAATTCCATGATCTCCTAGCCACGCTAGGCACTCTTTTCGTTTCGAGGTCGTTCTGGAGCCCCGTAAAGTCAAGGGATAGGAGAAAAGGGGGATTGAAGGAGCCTAGTTGGGACCCTGAGCCGCTTACAGGAGGCGGTTTTGGCGGCGGGGTTTGAAGTCCACCACGGAGCGGATAATCTCATCCTCGCCCAGGACGCTGCGCGTCGAGTCGATGGGGCAGGACATTTGGATTTCTCGCGTGCGGCCGTAGCGACCCTTGCTGATGACGCGGGCCGTGAAGATGCCAAGCATATCCAACTCAGAAATCAGATCGGTGATGCGGCGCTGCGTCAGGATGTCACAGCTGGTCTGCTTGCACAGATCCTTGTAAATGGCAAACACCTCGCCCGTGGTGAGCGTCTGGACGCCCACTTCCTTGTTCATTTCCTCGCCTTGGATGGTGGCAAGCAAGACAAGTTTGCTTTGGGTGGGCAGGGTTCGAACCACTTCGCTGATGCGGTCCAATTCAATCTTGTTCTGGGCCATGCGCACGTAGGATTCGCGCACTTCCTTCTGGCGCTCTCGCTCGGCCAATTCAGCCGAGACACGAAGCAAATCCAGGGCGCGGCGGGCATCGCCATGTTCTCGGGCAGCCAAGGCGGCGCAGAGGGGGATGACGCTTTCGTCGAGGATGCCTTTCTTGAGGGCCATTTCGGCGCGCTGGGAGAGAATGTCTTCCAGTTGGTGCGCGTCGTACGGGGGGAAAATCATCGATTCTTCGCCAAGGCTGCTCTTGACGCGGGGGTCCAAGAATTCAGTGAACTTCAGGTCGTTGCTGATGCCGATGACACTGACCTTGTTGTGCTTCAGGTCGGTGTTGATGCGGGTGAGCGTGTAGAGAACTTCGTCTCCCTTGAGCTTGTCCACTTCGTCGAGCACCACAACGGTCACTTCGCCAGCCTTGCGGGTGGTGTCGATGACCCATTGTTCGTTTTCGTCCTTGGTGTGGCCGTCGGCGTAGCGGCGCAGGGCCTCATACACTTCGTCCGTGGGCCAGCCAGTGAAGGGAATGCGCTGCGACCATTTGTCAGCAGGCACGAAGGAGTTGGCGATGTTTTGGAGCACGCGGTATTGGGTGTCCACTACTTCGCAGTTGATGTAGATGAGATTGACGCGCTTGGCGATTTCCGGTTCGCGTCCTTTCTTGACAAGCTCGTTGCCCACGTACTTGACGCAGGCGGTCTTGCCGGTGCCGGTTTTTCCGTAAATGAACACGTTGCTGGGCGTTTCGCCCCGCAGTGCTGGGACCAGGATGGAGCCTAGGCCTCGAATTTCTGCCTCACGGTGAGGGAGTTCCTCAGGCGTGTAGGATGAGCGCATCACTTCCTTATTTTGAAAGAGCGGCTCTACCTCTAACAGCTGCCCGAACAGATCATTGACCACCACGTTTGTTGTTCCTCCCAGATACGTGCGTCATGTCCGATGGGGTATGTGCGACTTGGAATTCCCTCCCACAGGTTCCAGGCGCACCATCGGTCAGACGCGAAGCAAAACGACCCATTGGCGCTTCGGTGATATAGGTTCCCGAGGTGATTCGTTGACCCCCTTATTTCCTGTGGAACTCGGTTCTCCTTAGGATTTGGATTATCGGCCTTCTCTTGACGCTTGACCGGGTTCCTCCCCACGCTTCCGGTCGAGAAATGGAGACACCGAAAAATGGGGTAGACCACGGCTGCAACCAGTGGACCCCATGGCGCCAAATGCCCACTGCATGGCCGCATTTTGGCCCGCCCTACAGGAAGAAACCATCGCAAAAGTGGCAATTGTGTGTTCGCCGCCCCGGGAACATACAAGCCCCAGGCTCAGACCCCATGGTTTGGGCGATGGAATGATATTGGCACCAGCCAAATCCAACGAATCAGCGACTCGTCGGCCCAAAATAGGCCCCTAGGAGGCGCCAGTTCAGGCTTGAATTCCTTCGCGAACCTTCACCGCGACGCCGGACTGGAAATCCTGCATTTCTTCGCGATTGAGCAGGGCGCGACCCACAGCCAGCAAGTTGTCCGCTTCGTCCACCACGAGGCATTCGTCGCCGGGCCGCAGGGCAGGATCACAATCCAGCACGAATTGGGCAAACACCGACTTGCCGTCGCGATTGAAGGGAACACTGTCTGCGTGAACCACCACTCGATTGGCGGGGGCCGGGAGCGCCTTGTGCAGAATCTTGGCGCCGGCCACCTTGAGGGTCCAGAGGCCATCGCCTGCGCGCAGACTCAAAACGTGGTCCTTGCCCAGGGCGACGGTGCGCAGTTTGAGGGTTGCTCGGCTGCTCTCGGTGCTAAATCCATCCCCGCGAGCCACGGTTTCTCCAAGAGGCACCAAGGGAGTAGGGCGGGCATGGGCGTGCGATGCATCGCTGGCTCCCGTGGACCCAGAGATGTTGGCCAACCCTGCGGCCGATTCGGTTTCTGTGCCCTCTTCGCTGCCGCTTGCTCCCGTGACGTCGATGCCAGCAAATTCGCGGATGCGTGCTTCTGGAGTGGTGGATGCCACGTCGCCCCGGGCGATGACGGCGTCGCGGACTCGTTCGGGCGTCCAAGCGCCTGTGAGGGCGAGACCTGCGCCGGCCCCAAATTGGTAGTCGGAGGTGCGCAGCACTTGCAAGAAGTCGCGGTCAAGCCGAGCACCCGGAAGCCCTGGCCCAGGGATACCAGGCATGAGGTCGTGGGCATCTAGGAACGCATCCTTGGTGGTGCCAACCCAGCCCATATGTTGCGGGTCAAGGCTTGCAAGGCGAGGAATGTGGCTTTGGCTAAACGGATAGGCCTCGTCGAGTCCGAGGGGCACCGGGCCGAGGCCACTGATGACGATGTGGTCTTGCTCTGGGTCCAATTTGGCCCCGAGGGCGTCGCCGTAGGGCTTGTTTTTGGGCTCTTTGTGCATCGCTGCTTCGCGCTTTTCTTCTCCGGCGTGGGCATAGGACGAGTCGGCTTCTGCGGTTGCCGTTTCTCCAATGGGCGTGACGCGCGATTGCATGCGCTCGTGGATGCGAGCAAACATGGGCCGGCGGTGGGTGAGACCGCCCGTGTAGCGAAGCGCCTTGGTGCCGCTAGTGGGTTCTCGTTCTTCGAGCCAGGATTGTGGGCCTTTTTCTCCGAGGCGGCGCGTGGCGGCAGCAAGCATCGGGTGGCAAGCGGCGCGTTGTTCCACCAATTCCCACAGGACGCCGTCTCGAATCGCTTGTCGGATGCGGCGCATGTCCGTGAAACAGACATCCAAGTTCCACATGGCGATGGCGCGTTCGGCTTCCCAGGATTCGGAGCCCCGCTGGGCAATACCCTTCTTGGGTCGGTTGCGCAGCGCCTTGTTGAGTTCGGCGGGCGTCCACTTGTCCAAGTCGCGGCTCGAGAAGGGGAATTCGGTGAGTTCTGCCACTTTGACGGTGCCGCCGGGCGTCATGAGGCGGCCGTCTTTGGCGTACTTGGCATAGGAGCTGGAATCGAACAAGTCACAGCCCAGGGCGGTAGCAAGAGGGAACACCAGCGGATGGCCGGCACCAAACAAGTGCACGGGCCGGTCCTTTCGCATGTATTGCTGGCTGTTGAGAATGATGTCCACCAATTCGGGGTACATTTGGCGCTCCATCACGGGAACGACACCGCCAATGGTGTGGTACTCTACAGGAAGGTCGCGGTACGCAGCCGCACACGCTTGGCGCAGGTCCGCGTGGAGGCCGCCTTGAACGGTGGCATTGATGAGGGACTTTCCGTCGGGGTCGATGCCGGGCGATTCGCCGTCGCCGCGCATCAATCGAGCTGCAGCTGCGGTGCGCTCTAGGGTGGTGGCCACGGCGTGTTCGGCTTCTTCCCGCGTCATGTCGGGCGTCACGAACAAGTCGAGGCAAGTTGCCACGTCGACGCCCATGTTTTTCTGGAATTCGACGATTTCATTGGGGCCCACTTCCACGTCGCCGTAGACGTACATTTGGAAGGTGCCGCTGTCCGTCATAATGGGGCCATCCCAGTCGATGACCTTGTGAACGCCTTCGCTGAGGGCCTGTTCTCGAAGGTGATCATGCTTGTGGATCACGTACGAATTGGTGATGACCATCTCGCAACCGAACCGGTCACGCATCTCTTGGGGGCTCACCAAGTCGATGTTGGGGTTGACCACCGGCATCAGGGTCGGGGTCGTGACGGTTCCGTGGGCAGTTTGGAATCGGCCAATGCGTCCAGCGGCTGCACGGTCGACGATGTCGAAGGCCATCAAGCCGCGCCAGACAGGCCCCCGATAAGAGGGCGACGGGGCACCCTAGAGGTCTTCAATCCGTTCGTAGAGGTCGTAAAACACTTCGAGGTACGTTTCTGGGTCTGTGAGCCGATCTATGGTTTGGAACAAGGAGTCGATTCGCTCTGCGACGTCGAGAGGGTCTTGGTCTCCGCCGACACAGTAAGGCCCGTATTGTTGATTCAATGGCGTGTCGCCCCGTTGGATTTCGATGCAACGTTCTTGTTCAACTGAATCTGGGTATCCGTCCCCATCTTCGTCCTCCGGACCCGCCGGCGGCGTTGGACAATCTTGCCTGCAAGGCACATCTTCGAGACTTTGATCGACAAACACAAGGGTGCAGCCAGCCGTGTCTAGAAGCCAATCGTCGTCATTGCAGACGAGCTGACACTCCTCACCCACAGCAAGCGTTGTGACTCTTGAGCAGGCTAATTCTATGGGCCCCGCGTGTACCGCAGGGGCACCCAGGGATGCGGCGAGCAGGGCAACAGTCATTGCCCCGAAAATGCGAAGGTGATTCATGGTTTGAGCCATTGTTTTGGCTATTAATTACTTTTTTTGTGTTCCAGAGTCTGCAATATTCGGCTTCATTATGAACCTACAAGTTATGTTTCTGCTATATTAGTAAAAATCCCTAGATAGAACAGCAACGTCCGCCAAGGGCTAACGCCACGATACAATTGCAAGACTAGGTAGCAACCATGCGCACCCTATCCATTCTCACCCTGACCCTGCTCGCATCCCTAGCCGTCCAAGATGTGGCCGCCGCCGAAATTACCGCACCCCCCATCATCAAATTGGACCTGATCGAGCACACCGTAACGGACCGCGACGGAGACGGCATCAAGGAAGATACCTACACCTATGCCTCCCCCGCTTGCGGATGCAACTGCCCCGTCGTCGGAGGAGGAGCAGACATCATCGCTGCCGACCAAGACCACTACATCGTCGCCGCCACCAGTGGCTGCCAACACTACTTCCAAGTGAGCATCGAGCGCGGCCAAGCCAACCTCCTTGGCCAATACAGCGTCGATCCGTTCACGATTTTCTACGCAGGCGGCCTGGAACCCATCTTCGACGATCTAAGCGGTGTCATCGCCACCTCTTAAGGCAGCCACGAGCGAAGCGTTTTCATGCAAGCCGTGCCAGCCAAGTCTGGGCCCCGCCCGGAGCTACTCATGGCCGACCTGCTGTCCCCGACGCTACCGCTCATCCCTCGACCCAGCGCCACCGTGGACACGCCGTGGACTGAAGCCGAGTTGAATGCGGAAGCCGACAGGCTCCACTCCGTCATTGGCCAACCGGACCGCTGGGACCTCGATGCCTGTCTGCTCATTGCGCCGTTGACTCTGGAAATCAACCGGCTCAAGGCACAGCAAGACTGCTTCATTCTTGCCCACTCGTACCAAACCCCCGACATCATCTACGGGGTGGCCGACGCCGTGGGCGACTCCTACGGCTTGGCCAAGATTGCCAAGGAACGCAACGAGTCGAAGATTCTCTTCAGCAGCGTGCGATTCATGGCAGAAACCGCCAAAATCGTCAACCCCCAAAAGACGGTATTGCACCCCACCCCAGAGGCCGGTTGCAGTCTTGCGGATGGCATCACGCCCGAAGATGTTCGCGCCCTTCGCGCCCAGCACCCCGGTGTGCCTGTGGTCTGCTACATCAACACCACGGCCGCAGTGAAGGCCGAGTGCGATGCCAGTGTCACCAGCAGCAACTACCTCGACATTTGCGAGAAGTTGCCCGGCGACGAATTGGTGTTTGTTCCCGACGCGTTCATGGGCGCACACCTTCAGAAGGCTCTGGCTGGCAAGAAAACGGTGCACATTTTCGATGCCACCTGCGAAGTGCACGACCGATTCACTGGCGCCTCCGTTCAAGCTTGGAAAGAAAGTGCCGCCCGCGAAGGCAAAGACCTCACCGTCCTGGTGCACCCGGAGTGCGGCAGCGATGTGCTCGATGAGGCCGATTACATTGGCAGCACCGAGAAAATGATGGACTACGCCCGGGAATTGGAAGCCAAGGGCAAGGTGGACATCATGACCATCACCGAGTGCGGCACCGCAGACCGTATGCGCGCTGAGATGCCTAAGCTCAACATCATGGGCGCCTGCGTTTTGTGCCCGCACATGAAGCGCACTGACTTGACGCACATCCTTCAAGCTCTGCAAGCGCCGACCCCGGAGCAAATCATCGAGATCGATGACGCGGTTCTGGACGGCGCCCAGCGCAACTTGGAGAAGATGTTCGAGTTGAGCAACTAGTCCAGTAAACCACGCCCGGCTCGGCCGGTGTAGGCCATTGCCCAGTGTTTACCAAGCCCGCGTCACGACGCGGCCGTCCGTATTGAGGCCGCCCGTTTCGGGAGCGCCCGTAACGAGGACGTCGCCGCCTGCTTGCACTTTGCCGACCTTGCAGTCTCCGAGCAGCAGCACATCGCCGCCGGCGATGACATTTCCGTCAACGGTGGCGCCGGCTTGAATCACCACGCGACCGGATGCCTTGACGGCACCATGTACGTGGCTGTCGGCGCCGATGACCACTTCGTGGCCGCCCGTGACACCGCCAAGCACGCGCACCGATCGGCCAAGCGCGACGGCTCCTTGGTGCTGGATGTTGCCTTGAATGCGGGCTCGGTGGCCGACAAACAGGGCTTCCTCGGATTGGCTTTTGAGGCCGGGAAGCGCGGCGTCTTGGGGGATGACGAACCCGGTTGCCGTGCGGCGGGGTCCGTCAGCGAGCCAGGTCACGCCTTCTGGCGGCGCACGATGAGGGCCGCAGCGACGAGCACGAGACCGAGGCCGATGGGCGCAACAGCGGGGCTGTCGTTGCCAGCGTCAGAGCCACCGCCAGCGGCACCGCCCTTGGCGTCGTTGGTGATCACCCAGGTCATGTTTTGGCTGTTGATGGGCGGGCAGTCGACGCCCTTGAGGCAGTGGCTGTAGTTCCAGAATTGGATTGTGGCCTCTTCCCATTCAAAGTCGGGGGCTTCGAAGGTGGCGCTGAGGGTGCGAACCGTGTCGCCTTCTTCCACGTTGAAGATTTGGTGGTTGATGCCGGACAATTTTCCAACGCTCACCTGGAGGTTTTGGAACATGACCATAGTTTGGCTGTTGGCGTCAATTTCGACGGTGACATTCCAGTGGAGCTTGCCGTTGTCTTCCGTCGTGAGGTTGTGCGGGAAGGTTTGGTCAAGGGTCAAGCTGTGGCCGGACTTGTAGCCGACTTGCGCCAATTGCTTGTGCTCGAATGAGTCGTCGCCGGCCTTGATTTGGAACGGATATGGGTCCAGGCCGAAGGCGGCTTGGGTGGGCGTGAACGTCAGGACCACATCTTTGGTGATGGCATCTGCCACGAGGCAGTCACTGGCAGCAAATTCGGCGGTTGCTGTGCCGGCACCAAAGTAGTCGGGTAGGCCTTCAACGGAGACGGGGACGTTGTAGGAGCCGGACGCGCCGAGGATGTCCCCACATTCGACAGTGATGGTGACGGGCAAGTCATAGCTGCCGTTGTAGGGGATGGTAAACGCTTCATCCACAAAACTCGCCGAGGCGGCCGACGCAGAGGGCGCCGAGAGAAGTCCAAGGATCAGGAAGCCCAACAGGGTCCGGTTCATGCGCTTCGACTTATCTTGCGCTATATGGGGTTTCTCCCACCTTCATTGAAATGACTCCTGTTACGGGCCGCAAGGCCCATCTCTCCTCCGCAGCCGTGTTCTCCAGATTTTAGGGCTCAAGCGCCGATTTCAATGGGGCTCAAAATGCGCCGCAAAAGGGCAATGGCAGAGAGGCTTGCCAAGTGGCTAGTGCGAGGGTTGGAGGGCGACGGTTGGTTTTCCACTTCGATGCGGGCACGGCCAAAGTCGCCCTCGACGATGACCTTGTGACTGTTGCGACTGGCCAGGGGATCCACCGCCACTTGCACCCAGGTTTTGTCAAAGCCGAGGCCGCTCATGGAAAGGGTCGCTGCGACATTGACATTTTTGGGGAACCGAGCCACCGCATCACGCGCGGGGCCGTTGAACAGCAGCGTCCATTTGTCCACGGTGCGATCGAGGCCGGCGTTGGGCTTGGTGGTGACGAGCGTGACGGCCTTGAGGTTCGCTTCGGAGGCTGCCTTGAGTCCGTCGACGCCCATGACGGCGCCACTTGGAAGGAATAACTTGGTGTTGTTTTTCCTGGCAAGGTCCGTGAGTTCGTTGCGCAAGTCATCGTCGGCAAGGGCACCCACCGTGAGCACCATCGCCTTTTTTCCTGCTGCTAAGGCGTCTCGAACGACGGTTTGCACCACGCCCTTGTTGGCGCATTCGATGACCAAGTCGCAGGCCTCAATGAGCGCTTCAGGAGAAGGTGAGACGTGTGCGTCGATGTCGGACAGCAAGGCCACGGCGTCTGGGTCCACATCAAACAGGCAAACGCCGTCGACGCCTTCCATGTCCATGGCGGCCCTGGCAATCTCTGAACCGATGGCTCCGCAACCGACAATCCCGATGCGCACAATCGCGGGACTCGGATTGAGTCCTTAACGGCGGCGGGCCGCCAGCTTCATCACGCAACCATCAGTGGCACGGCCGTGGCGGCGCCGGATTGGATTGGCCTGTACCTGGAAGAAGACCTTGCAGTGGCCGGGGATGTTACCAGCGACTCCATTTTTGCGCCAGACGCCCCCGGGTCGGCTCGTCTCGTCGCCCGTGAACGGGCATTCATTGCGGGAACCCGCCGCGCAGCCGAGGTGTTTGAGCGCCTTGGCGCCACTGCCACCATTCAATGCCAGGACGGCCAGTGGGCAGATGCTGGAACCACCATCTTGGAGGTAAAAGGCCCCGTCCGCGCCTTGTTGTCGGCGGAGCGAACGGCCCTCAATCTGTTTGGCCGTATGTGTGGTGTAGCAACCTTGACCCGGCAGTGCATGGAGGCCTTGGGGGCCGCGTGTGCCCCCGCCGTGGTTGCAGGAACTCGCAAGACCACGCCCGGTTTTCGTCAATTTGAGAAGGAAGCAATCCAAATCGCCGGCGGTGACCCCCACCGCATGGGCTTATTCGATGCGGCCATGATCAAAGACAATCACCGAGACGCTGCTGGCAATCTTCGAGCTGCCATCCAAGCGGTACGGACAGCGCACCCTGATTTGATGGTGGAAGTGGAAGTGGAGACGCAAGCGGATGCCCTGGTGGCTGCCGAAGAGGGTGCCCACTGGATCCTCATAGACAATCAATCCCCCGACACCGGCAAGGCGTGGGCCGAAACTGTCTGGGCTGCGCACCCTAACGTGAAAATCGAAGCCAGCGGCGGTATCACCCCGAGCCGCGTGGTGGAGTTTGGCTGGGCCGACCGCATCAGTATTGGCGCCCTCACCCGCGACGCCCATTGCTTGGACTTTGGCCTCGACTGGAACAACGAGACCACGGTGTAATTCATGACATCCTCAAACATTCCCGACGACCACCCCCGTGCCCAGAGCCTTCGCGTGCGAGAACGCATGAAGGATGCTGTGGAAGCGGGGCTCGTTCACGCCACGGGCCTGATTGCCCATGGTCGCGGAGAGGCGTTCGATTACTTGCTTGGCGAACAATCTCCCCCTGAAGCCATCGCAGCCGCCACCGAAGCGGCACGCCTGTTGCGAGAAGCCAAGCAACCGGTGCTGTCCTTGAACGGCAACGTGGTGGCATTGGATGCACAAGGATGCGTGGCACTCGCGGCAGCCATTCCCAATCTTCGTCTCGAAGTGAACCTATTCCACAGGACCCCTGAGCGCATCAACGCCTTGGTGTCTGCCATGGAGGCCGCCGGCGCCGCGCCTGGCTCTGTGCTTGGCCGTGAACCGGATGCAACCATTCCTGGACTCACCTCCGACCGCGCCTTATGTTGCAAGGCAGGCATCGGCGACGCCGACGTGGTGTTGGTGCCTTTGGAGGACGGCGATCGCTGCCAAGCGCTGGTTGCGATGGGCAAAACGGTGATTACCATAGATTTGAATCCGTTGAGCCGCACGGCACGAACTGCACACGTGACCATCGTGGACGAATTGAGCCGCGCACTGAACCTGATGCAAAATGTACCCAAAGTAGCTAGAAACGCAGAAGGTTTTCACAATGCGACCACTCTGGCATCAGTGCGCAACAGAATGGCACAAACCCTGCAAATGGCCTAGAAGTATCGCCGAATTTGAATGCTGATTAGACCAGAACTGTTTTCTTTTTGGTAGGCAACTGGAGGCTGGGCCCATGCGATTTCGACCGACCCTCCTGCTCCTGCTATTGATTGCCGCGCCACTCACCAGTGCCGCCACCGACCCGAATGCCAGCACCCTCGTCGAAGAGAGTGGCATCCTCGCCGCGGTCATGGCCAAAGAAAGTGGCCGCGTCCTCTACAGCACCGTGGACCCCGGCGACAACGTCCCTGACGCCCCCGCCGACCCCACCGACCCAACCGGTAGCGCCGGCCCCGGCCCCGCAGAAGCCACCTGGTTCCTGATTTCGCCCGGCAGCACCACCGAAATTGAAACCGGAGACGTGGACCCCGCCGTGTGCCGCGAAACTGGACAAGGCAGGCCCTTTGAGGACTGCCAAACGGACGCATTCATGGTTGCAAGCAACCGCCTTGGCACCCGCCTCGTCATCGCTGGCCACGCCAGTGGCGAAGGCGACAGCAGCATTCTCCTCTTCCAGCCCACCGACGGAACGCCCGTCCGACACGAAGTTGCAAACCGCGGCCCCATTGAATTCCTAGATCTTGCAGAAGACGGCACCGCCGCCGCATTCGTCTACCAAACGTCCGCCCTCAAATGGCACCTTGGCTACGTTGGCTGGAATGACGACAACACACTCAACCCCTGGAGCAGTGAAAAAGAACTTCCCGGCAAGCCCACTGGCTTCGACCTCTCTGAAGATGGCAAAGTCATCACGGTCGTCTCCGGCGAAGACTACCTCCGATACTCCGCCAACCACGGCACTGAAGCCATCAAGGACGATTCCTTCGTTGGACAAGGCGCCAGTGTCGCCGTGGCCGCCAATGTGGCCCACACCTCCGTCACCGGCACCACCAATGGCCGCTTGGTCATCCACGTGGACAGCACCAGCCCCGATGATCAGAAGTTGAACATTCGCCGCCAGGACTCCTCCATCGACACCGTCGCCATCACAAATGATGGAACATACATTGCATGGAGCAACGAAGCCGGCACCTTCGGCATGGCCCGATACGATGCAGGATCTAATTTGTTCCAAATCCTAGGCGAGACCAACATCGGCGTTGCTGCCGATCAAATCAGCATCAATGACGCTGGCGAAGTCATCGCCGTCCTTGCGGGCGACGACTTGCACATGTTTGGACGCCACGATAACACCGTGTACCCCTTGTGGAAGTCGGCGCAAGTCGGCAACCTGGGCACCGTCAGCATGCGCGACGATGGCGAACACATCTTGGTCCCCCATGGCGACCGCGTCGTCTTGTTCGAAGCGGAACACAAGGTCAACGTCACCGGCAACAGCCCGACGCTGGTTCCTGGAAAGGCCGGAGAGCTTACCTTGGCGATCCGAAATGATGGTAACCGCCTCCTCACCACGCCGCTAGCAGCCTTGCCCCTCGCCGGTTGGACTGCTGTGCCCGAAGCCGACTCCGTTGTTATTGCACCCAATGAAACCGTTCACGTTGATGTGGCAGTGACCCCTGCTTCGACCGCATCCCCTGGCGGCTACGAGATGATGTTTGAAACCCTCGACCCCGAAGGCGAAGTCATCAAGCACCGAGTGAACATCTCCCTCACCACTGTTGTGGATTGGGAAATGGACGTCAAAGAAGGCAAGCCCAAGACGCTCTCCGTCACCGCTGGCGAACCCGGCGTCTTCGAACTAACCGTGTCCAACAAGGGCAACACCGAAGCCAAAGCGCCGCTCAAATTGGAAATCAGTGACGGCAGTTGGACCGCCGACATCACCAGTGGCGGCGACGACATTATGCCCGGCACCACCCAAGACCTGGACATCACCGTCACGCCGCCAGACGATGCTCTGGAACTGGATGAGGTGACCATCACCGTCCGCATGAATGGCTTCGATGGCCCCATTGAACTTCGCGCCGTGGTTGGCGCCGTCTTCGACGTGGACATTGAGATTCCCAACGGCATCACCCTCATTGAAGGCACCACGAAGGCGTTCAATGTGACCATCCACAACAATGGCAACACTGCTGACGGTGCAGATGTGACTCCCGGCCCCCTGCCCCAAGGCTGGGCCCTCACCTTTGACTTTGGCCAAACAACTGCCACGGTGAAGGATATTGCAGCAAGCGGCTCCCGCACCATCAAGGCGACACTGCATGTGCCCCTAGGTGAGTCCATTGGCATCCCCTTCCAAATTGAAGTGCACGCCAAGGGCCACGGCAACCCCTTGTCTCCTGCAAAGGACAACATGCTTGTGACCGTGGAAGCAGTGCCTGAAATTCCGGCTGAAGTGGACAATGACTCGCCCGGCGCCCCCACCTTGTTTGTGGTTGCAGCCATAGGCGCCGCAGCTTGGGTGGCCCGCCGTCGTTCAGCCTAATCTCCCCCAAACTAGCCCTCTTTCCCCTCCCCACCCTTGCATCCGCCCCGCGCCCCCGGCAGACGCCATTTTGCGCCAAAAGGACCCAACTAGACCGTAAAGGATATCTACCCTGAGAAGAACGGCTTGCCTACAAAGGGGGGAAACCCCCTCAGGTGAATCCATGCGCGTCAATTCGTTCCTGTTCCTAATCGCCCTGTTTGGGCTGCTCACGGCCGGCCTTGCGGCTCCCGCGAGTGCCCGAGCACCCTTGTCACTTCCTGATTCATACACCACCAGCATCGAAGCTTCGGAGGACGAGGTGCATGGAACCTGGCAACGAGGTCTCGAAAAAGTCACGTTCTTCCTAGACCATGACACCCCGACCACGCGACAAGAAGTCGGCGATCTCGGCGTGGTGTACCTGCCCGATGACACCCAATCGGACAAAGGATACTTTCACTATGAACCTCCAGTAGGAAAGATTCCAGTCGAGCCCAACAACGAAGCCTTCTACGAGCCATTCCATGAGAATGACAAGCGAGTCACCGTCAGCAATCTTCCGGAAACGGGCGTGAATGCACAATTCCGCCTTCCAACCATCCATGACTCACTTCCCATGGATTTGCAACCCAGCCGCGAATACCGAATTCACGGCGTCGAGGCAACTCTCTACGTGAGCTGCCCCACCATCAATGCCCTCGCACTCGACTACGAGGAATCCCAAAATGAGATTGAAGACGGCATTGAAATCAACTTGCGATACCAAACCATCAACCCGGACGGCACCTACGGAAACTACCACGATTTTGCCCCTGGCGTCAGAGACCATCAGGACTTTTTCACGGGAGGCCACCGCCAAGGTAAACTCGCCACCGGAACCGCCCAACTGCTTGGCTCCAGCCTCACCGGCCTCAACCCATATCCGGTGTTCCAAATCAACTACAATTTTGATAACCTTGGAAACTTCAACTTGGACGAAGGCCACCTTAAGTTCGTAGCAGACCCGGAAAAATTCCTCCCAGTCCTTGACGTTCAACTAGACTCCGCTTCCCCTCTTGGATACTGCCAACTCCACTTTGGCTCCGAGGATTTCCCCTCCAACTTCAGGTTGATTACGGACACCGCCAGTTTCAACACCTGGATTGACGACAAGGACGACGAGTTCACCGCCGGCCTGCCCTCTGGCACCGCCACCAGCCAAGATCAACGCCGCATGAAGGCCGTCGTGGCACAAGCCAGCGCATGGCCCCAGCACAACGCCTTCAAGTACCGATCGGCCGACGAATACAACTTCGTAGACAATTCCTGGACTGGAGATGCATTCAGTGGCGAAAGCTCGTTCTTCACGACCACAACCGAAACCATGGACACCGAGCGCCTGTTCATGCGCTGGCGCAATCTCGACACAGGCACCGTCGAATACGACACCCGAACCGGTGACGACGACACCGTGAATCGCATCATCAAGCCCATTCAGGGCACCCGCACGGTCGATGTGCTCCCCGACGGCTTGAACTTAATCAAGCAAGATTTCCTGTACGGCGCTGCACTCCCCGATGCAAGTTACCGATTCGAGGTCTACTCGCTTGCCCACGAATACGCCGCCTCCACGGAAGTTCTCGTTGGCAAGAAGGGATTCGCATTCGAGCTATTCGAGAGCCCCACCGAAACGGACCTGCGCCATGAAATTGAACGCGCAGAACCCACCGTCTACCGGCTCCTCTTGCGCAATCTCGGCGCCAAGGACGACACCATTACGCTACAAGCTACAGGCGCAAGCACCGGTTGGGCAGCCAAACTCTCGGACACCCGAGTCTTCTTGCCCGCAACCGGCGCAGAGGCCAGTAAATTTGGCCGCGAAGTGTACCTGACCATGACCCCCTCGCCGAACCTGCAAATTGGTTCCGAAACAACGGTCACCCTCACCGCCACAAGCAGCTTCATTCAAGAAGTTCCATCGCAAAGCATCAAGCTGACCACGGCCATCGTGGCAGAACAAGCCGCCGGCATCGATGTGTTTGGGGACAACGACCTCATTCAAGTGGCTCCCGGCCAGAAAGTCATCATCCAAGACCTGTTTGCCCACAACACCGGCACCAGCGCGAACACATACCTTGTTGATGCCAAACTCCCCGGCGGCATCGGCCTCGGCTGGACCAGCCGCGTCACTCCCCCCGGGAAACTCATTGAAGCAGACAGCATCGAAGACTTCGCCATTGAAGTCAATGTGGCTGCGGACGCCAAGCCGGGCCAACGCATCACCCTGCCCGTCACTGCCCGACTCGTAGGAAATCAAGGCACCACTCCCGTCGCGGACACCTTGGAATTCCCCATCGAAGTCCTCGTGACGGAGGGTTTGGTCTTCCATGTCGATGAATCTGCGCACGCGCTACGCGCCGCCACTGAAGAATGTGGCCCGGTCCCGCTGATCTTTAGCTGCAACCGGAACGATTCTGACGCCAGGGATGCATCCCTGTACAAGATTCAGATTACCAACAATGGTGTCTCTGACGAAATCATTGACTTCCGTGCAGACTGGGAGGGCGGAACTGTCGCAGGAATCCCCGTCGAATCGTACGGCAATGGCAACAGTTGCGACGGCAGCTCGGGCCCCGACCTATGGCGCGCCGACTTTGGTGCATCTGGTGACCCGATCATCGATGGCGTCGCCACCACCCAGCGCCACAAGGATCACAAGGCAGCCGTCAATGCCCTTGGCACCGTAACCGTCCCCGTTGGCCAAACTGTGGTTCGCTGGGTCGAAATGGGCTTCCTCTACTCGGACGGATCTTACTCAGGCTGTAGTGTGGATGACCCTTCCCGCTCGGCCTTGCTTCGTGTTTTCGCCACCCCACGCAGCGACCCCACGGACAAGGAGGAATTCTACTTGGGCAGCTACATTATGGGATCCTTCTCGGCTTCCACTGTTGACCAAGCGACTCGCATCCACAACTTGGACATGGAGCCCTACTGGCACCTCGACACCAGCACCCAAACGCCTCCGTCTAAGGAATCGGAGCTACAAAACCAAGTGTTCCAAGAAGTTCGATACCGCGTCACGGTTCGCAACGAAGCCAACGAACGGGACACCCTGTCCCTAAGCACGGTTGCATCCAACAATGCCGCTGCCGACTTCAAGCTCGAATACCGAGGCGATCTTAGCCCACGGGCCAACTATGCCGGCTGCCAAAATAGCCAAGCAGCCACACAGGCCCGCACCTGGACATGCAGGAACATGGACCCCTTCCAAGAAGTGGTGTTCGACCTCGTCGTCAACCCGACATCCTCGGCCAGCGTTGGAAGCTCTCTTTCCCACGCCGTATCTGTGGTAAGCCGCGATGATGGTCTAAAGACCGATTCGCTCACGTTTACCACGAAATTGGTAGGTGAGCGTTCCTTCCAATCGGGAGTCACATTAGGTGCTCGATCTGCTGAACCAGGACAAGAGGTAACCCTCCCATTCTTCATCAACAATGAAGGCACTCGTGACGACACGTACAGCGTGGTGCTCACGAACGGCAACAGCGACTACAAGCCTCGATTCAGTGTTGACGACCAAGTGTTCGTCCCCGCCTCGAGCCGCCTCGACGCATTGCTGCGCGTCAAGGTCCCCATTGACTCAGAAGTGGACGACACCGAAGTGTTCACTGCCCTGGTTACCAGCGGCGACGAAGACCTCGGCCCGCAAACCCTGACCTTCCGCGTCAAGACCATTGCGGACTCTGGAATCGTGGTGCGTGCATCCGACGGCGCCAACAGTGTACTCATCCAACAACGCGGCGTCCCTCAGACCATTGACGTGGAAGCGATTGTGGCCAACGGCATCTCGGGCGATCCGATGACATTCCGCGTGGACCGCGCCCGCCTGCCTACTGGATGGACTGTTGATACGCCCGTCACGACCTCCGCTCTAGCCCCTCACCAAGCCGGCTTCGTGGCGTCCGCCTCGTTCACCATCACGGCCCCCGCAGGCGCCCTCGGCACCAGCAGCGTCCCGTTGATTGTGGATGTGTGCAAGGACGTACAATCCGCTTGCAGCACCGCAGCAGCATTCATCGCCAGCGGCGACATCGTCATGAATCTGCAAGATGACGTGGGCGTTGCCCTCATCTTGGAG
Source organism: Thermoplasmatota archaeon (assembly GCA_041623015.1). Classification (GTDB taxonomy): domain Archaea; phylum Thermoplasmatota; class E2; order JACPAO01; family JAHFTW01; genus JANQNI01. Next base: position 18,994 of record JBFJXT010000008.1, read on the forward strand.
GATCCCGATGTGGTGACCGCAACGCTGCCCGGCGGCCAAGTGGTGTTCCCGATTCGTGTTGAGAACCGCGGCCTAAGCTCGGACCTCATCGAACTGTCCAACACCGAAATGGCAACTGGCTGGAGCATCAACTACGATCCTCCAATTGTGAACCTCGCCCCCTTGGAAACCCGAGTCATCGATGTCATTGTGACCTCGCCTGTCTCGGCCGCTCCAGGCGCCAAGTCGGCATTCTTGTTGTTTGCAACCAGCAGCGTTGACAGCAGCGAGTTCGACCAACTGGAACTCAGTGCCGAAATCGGTGTCTTTGACCTCCAGGTGCGCGAAGGCACGCCCCTAGCCAAACTGGCACCGGGCGAAGTCAAGGTGTTCACCACCACCGTCTACAACAACGGAACCCTCGCGGACGCGGTGTTTGCCACCCCAAGCCTCGTTGGCCAAGCTGCCCAGGATGCCTACGGAAAGATTGTGCAAATCTCCGCGCACCCCTCTGGCTTTGACCTGCAACCAGGCACCAGCCGCGATGTGACGGTGACCGTCAAGGTCGGACCCTCCATTGCCCCCAAGGTCACGGTGCCCACCCAAGTGACCTTCGTCAGTGTCCCCAACGACCCTGCTGAAGCCGTCGCAACCTTCGATGTGGGAATCCTCGATTACCGAGCCCGCGACATCGATCAGGATGGCATCGTCGAATACGCCATTGACCGCGATGAAAAATCCAGCAACGGCTTCGAGGAATTCAAGGACGCAGTCACCAACGCCGGCAAGACCACCCAACCTGCCAACTTGGTTCGCTTCCTGAACGCCGAAGGCCTCGCCCGCCACAGTGTCAAGACCACCGTCAACGGAACCGTTGTCACCGTCACGAACCTCGTGATCGATGGCGACTTGTCTGCAAATGGCAAGTTCGGCGATGGCCGCGTGGACATGTTCCTCGATGACAACGGCGACGGCTTGCCCGACATTTACTGGGATGCCGACGACCGCCACAGCCACCGCATCACCATCTTCAAGGACGTGGATGCAGACGGTGTGCCCGACTACTTCGTGGACACCTCCGGCAACGGCGCCCTGGACTCGGTTTACAACTTGGCCCAAGGAACCTTCACTGGCCTCATCGCTCGCGATGTGGACAACGACGGCACCATGGACTTCGTCGTGGACAAGAACGGCAACGGCCAAATCGACGCTGACGAGACCATCCTGTACGCCAAGAACAACCAACTCATCCAAGTGACCAAGGTCGACGTGGATGGCGACGGCAAGCTCGATGACGTGTTCGACACAGACGGCGACGGTGTGCCTGACTACTTCATTCCCGCCGGCAAGACCAAGGGTGTCCCCCTGAAGGTTGAGCGCGACGTGAATGGCGATGGCTTCCTCGACTGGACCTACGACGCCAACCGCGACGGCAAGGAGGACCACTTCTACGACCCCGCCACCAAATCGGGCGGCAACGAGATCGACACGGCGGCTGAATTCCTGCGAAGTATCCAGCAATACTGGTACATCGGTGGCTTGTTCATCCTCGTGGCGGCTCTGTTCGTGGTGCTCATCGCTGTGACCCGGAGGTAATTCCATGCGACACACCTCTTTGCTCACTGCCCTGGTCCTGGGACTCCTCTGGGTTCCAATGGTCCAAGGTATCGATGTGGTTTACCCAAAGGCCGACGACGCGCCCATTACGGTGGATCTCATTGAGGACCACGGCGAGACCATCTCGTGGAATGTGGATGTGAAGGCCGCCATGGAAGGCGGCTGCCTCCAAGCCATTTCCCATCACAGCGACGCCAGCTCTGC
>JBFJXT010000009.1:0-19918 GCA_041623015.1 Thermoplasmatota archaeon
CCAGCACCACCACACCGGGCGCGGGAGCCGCCACCGGTGTTCCCGTGGGCGCGGCCACATCGACCCCGTAGTGGGGCCGCCCCGGCGTGCCATTGTAGACCCGCTGGCTGCCGTAAACCCCCGACACGGGCCCGAGCAGCGGCCACTGGAAGCCGCCGGCAAAATCCGTGCGATTGCTGCTGCGCTTGCGCGCCTCGCGCACCAGTTGCGCCTCCCGGCGGATGCGTTCCAGGTCCTCGGGGTCGGGGGTGACGGTTTTCTGGGGCACACCTTCCACGCGCTGGAACCCCTCGGGGACACCCTTCCCGCCGTGGCCGCCGTGGATGCCGCAGCACACATTCTTGGTGCCGAGCCTTGGTCTGTTGCGGTGCGCGCCGGTGCCACCATCAGCGGATCCACAGCAGCCCCGCCTCCGGTGCATGTACACACGGTCGCCGCCGCTGACGCCGCTACGGTCCTTGCAGAACGATTCGGTGCCCTCGACCTCGAGCCGCCCGTGCCATCGAACTTGCCAGACTTTGCAAACTTGCTCTGCGCCCTACATGAATATCATGCAGCAGCCAAGGCCATCGCGAGCGTACCCAAGGGCGGCTTGGTGCTTCTAGATGGTGCCCTCCATGGCTTGCCCCATCCTGCCTGTGCCCTCGTTGAATTGTTGCAAGAGGCGGCTGACGCCCAACAAGTCCATTTGGTTGGCGTGGCGCGAAGCAGTGGCTTGCAAGACGATGGGCGTCCCCTGGTCTCGGCGCTTCGCGTGGAAGGCATCGAACAATTTCCCGGCAGCGCTTGGGCCTGCACCTTGCAAACCGGACTGCACGTTTGCCTCCTAGAGCCCAAGGCAGAACGGGCTTACCGAATCGACACCCTCCACGTGGATGCCCTTGCCAGGCTTGTGCCTCTTTGCCGAGATCAAAACCACCGAGGGTACCCGTATCCCTTGGCCCAAGTGCGTCGCTGGGTCGCCCTCGATGCACAGCAAATGGACCAACTTGCCCGTCGAATCTAACCGCAACAGATTCCCATCAAACCGGCCTGCGCCGCCTCGTGGCCCCCCTGCTCGATGACCTACTTGCTGGCAACCAATCCTTCGTAACAGAAGGCTGGGACCCCCGTGACGCCGAAATGCCCGGAATCCCCGTCAAGAAATTGGCAGTGGTGGCCTGCATGGATACCCGCCATGCCGTCGAGCGCGTTCTTGGCCTCGAGCACGGAGATGCCAAAATCATCCGCAACGCAGGAAACGTCCTCGATGACGGCACCCTGCGAAGCCTCATCGTCGCCGTCCACGCCATGGGCGTCAAGCACATCGTCGTCATGGGCCACACCAAGTGCGGCATGACCCAAATTGGCCGCGACAAATTCCCCGTCGCGCACCACATCGCCGAAAGCACAGGCGTTGCCCTGCATGAAGTGATGCGCCCCGACTTCCAACGCTGGCTCGGCGCCTTCGAAGACGTGGAACAAAACGTGCGCCGCAGCGTCAACCTCGTGCGCAACCACCCGTACATGCCTGATGAAATTGAGGTATACGGACTGGTCTACGACAACGACACCGGGCGCGTTCAACCCGTCAACTAGGCAGGGCACACCGCCGGCCCAACCGGCCGCGCTTCTGCCACTCTGCACATTCGGGTCACAACCCATAACCACCCCAATCCAGTGGCACGGCCGATATGGGGACTGTCGTCGAAGCTCGCAACCTCACCAAGCGCTTTGGCGACTTCACTGCCGTGGCTGGAATTGACCTAGACATACCGGAGGGCACCTGCTTTGGCCTGCTTGGGCCCAATGGCGCCGGCAAGACCACGGCCATCCGCATGATCCAAGCGGTCAGCCCCACAAGCGAAGGCACCCTCACAGTCCTCGGCCTTGACGCCACCAAACAAGGCCGCGCCATTCGAAAACGCCTCGGAGTTGTCTCCCAAGAAGACACCCTCGACCCTGACTTCACAGTCCGAGATAACCTTCGGATTTACGCTCGGTTCTACAACGTCCCCGTCGCCGTGGCCAACGCCCGCGCCGACGAATTGCTTGGGTTCATGAACCTCGAAGAAAAACGAGACGCCCGCGTGGACGAACTGAGCGGCGGCATGAAGCGGCGCCTCGTGGTGGCTCGGAGCCTCATGAATGACCCAGACCTATTGGTGCTTGACGAACCGACCACCGGCCTGGACCCCCAAGCCCGGCACGCCCTCTGGAACACCATTCGCGGCCTGCGGCGCCAAGGCAAAACCATCCTCCTCACCACTCACTACATGGACGAAGCCGAAATGCTCTGCGACGAACTCGTCGTCATGGACCAGGGCAAACTCCTCGAACAAGGCAACCCTCCCGACTTGATTCTCAAACACTGCGGCAGTGAAGCCGTCGAATTCGTCACCGACGACGACGCCGAGCAAATGGACGCCATCGCCAAAGACCTAGGTGACACACCCCACGAGCGCCTCCCCGATCGCATCATCGCCTACGGCACCGACCTTGCTGCCCTGCAAAGCCGCATCCGCGAACACCACGGACTCCAACGCAGCATCCTGCGCCGCGCAACCCTCGAAGATGTATTTCTGCGCCTCACTGGGAGGGCACTGCGTGACTGAACCCGCCACCTCCATGGCAGGCATCCGCGCCATGGTCGGGCGCAACTTGGAAGTCTACAAGAAAACCTGGAAAGTCAACGCCCTGCCGCCCCTAGCAGAGCCATTCCTCTACCTCATCGCCATGGGATACGGCCTCGGCGCCCTCATCGACAACATCCAAGGCATTCCCTACGTCCAATTCATCGCCCCCGCCATTGTGGCCATCACCGTGATGCAGACGGCGTTCATGGAAACCACTTACAGTGCCTACGTGCGCATGATTTTCCAACGCACTTGGGATGCAGTCATGGCCACTCCCCTCACTCCCACAGACATCCTCTGGGGCGAAGTGCTCTGGTCTGCCACTCGCGCCACCATCAACGCCACCCTCATGAGTTTCGTCGTGGCCGCTTTCGGACTCCTCTCGTATCCCACTGCGTTCCTGATTCCCATCATTGCCTTCGGTGTTGGGATGATGTTCGCCGGCCTTGGCCTGTATGTCAGCAGCAAGGTTCGCGTCATCGACCACTTCAGTTACTCCTTCTTCCTGTTCATTACGCCCCAATTCTTGTTCTCTGGGACCTTCTTCCCGCTCGAACAACTTCCGCGTGTCGCCCAAGGCATCGCCATGGCACTACCACTCACCCATGCGGTTCAATTGGTTCGAGGCGCGGCCCTTGGAACCTGGGGTGACATCGCACCCTGGAGTGCATTGTATGTGGCAGTGTTTGGATTCGTGATGCCTGCCGTGGCCGTGTGGTCCATGAAGAAACGGATTGTGCATTGAGGTCAATCAGAGGCGCAGGGAAAACGGATCCGCGAAGGGTGCGGCGGGGCCATTTCGGGCTGTATACACCTCGATGCTATGATGGGTCGGCACGTTCAGTCCGTGGGAAAATAGAGGGGATTAGTTATTTTCCTATGGGTTAACCCACTCCGCCACGCTTTATTTGCAATTTTAGCAAAAATCACCAATTAGTTTTTTGTATTCAGCCTCAACTGTTGGCTTCGATGAAATCTATCATCAAAACTCTAGCCCTAGGTGTGCTTCTGATCGGCGGAATCATGCTTGCATCCCCCGCTTCGGCGACCCACACGTACACGTACAATTACTGTGATGGTCGTGTCTTCGACCCAACCAATGGCGAAGAGGTCGTCGAATACTGCTACACTTACACCCGATACAACGACACCGGTTGTTCGAACACGCGCAACTACTACAAGATTGCCGGCGTCTCCGTCACCTACAGCAGGAGCTACTACTGCGACGGCAACTCCTGGACTTGCTACTCGGCCCTCTACGTCGACACCAGCCCCGCCCGCGTTGGCCTCTGCTAAAACTGGCTGAGGTTCGAGACGGGCCATTCGAGTCTATGTTACTCCTCCCTCTTTCTCCTTCATGCGGCCCTTCAATTTCGTGGGGGGGGGTCCATACTGCCCTTGCCGGTTTAGGTCAGCGGTATCTCTGTTGGTGCTCAATGAATGGGGGGCCTTCGCCTGAGATTGCCATAGTTCAGGGGCGTCGTTGCAAGAAAAAAATGGTCGATTAGGGGGAAAATTAGACCTCGCTCCAAACAATTTGATTTCTCAAAAATCACCAACTAGTTTTATCATATTTTTTATTCCTTAGCCATATTGATGAAATCCATCACTATGCCCCTCGCAATTAGCCTGCTACTCCTTGGAACTGTGCTCCTCGCCTCCCCGGCGTCCGCAACCCACCCTTACACGTCCACGTACTGTAATGGCATGCTATACAATCCGTTGAATGGTGACCGAGTCGTCGAAGGTTGCAACACCTACACCACCGATGGCAACGGCTGCTCGTCGACCCGCTACTACTACAAGATTGCAGGCGCGTACGTGTACACCTACACCTACCACAACTGCAACGGTGAGACCTACTACTGCTACGCCAACGTCCTCTACGTTGACACCAGCCCCGTCCGCACTGGCGTCTGCGGTGGCCGATCCATCGAAGCAGAGCTTCTGTAGAATTTAAGTAACAAACTCTCCCTTTTCCCCCTCTCTGCTCATCGTCTCCACTCGAGGTCGTCTAGCGCCCCTGGTCCTCATCAGGGTAATGTTGCGTGACCCACCTGAGTGCCTTGGGGGTCGATTCGAAGTCAACGCGCCGTGTGCGCGAAACCACGTCTTACTGCACCAATCTGATTGGTTGGTTTGGGCAATTTAGTAAAATTCCGCATGTTGGCCTGTGTTGGACAGCGCTATGAATGTTTACCACTGGTTTTAGTTTTCCAAACATCACCAATTAGCTATAAGCCAAATTTATTCAATCGTCGTATTGATGAAATCCATCACCAAGTCCCTCGCGATTAGCTTGATCCTCATCGGAACCGCCATGCTTGCATCTCCGGTTTCGGCTACCCACTCCTACACGTACTGTGATGGAGAGCTCTACAATCCCTTGAATGGCGACGAAGTTGTCGAATATTGCCGAACCTACTCCACGGACAGTAACGGTTGCTCCTCGACTCGCCACTACTACAAGGCTGCCGGCTTCTCGGTTACCTACTACACCTACCACTACTGCAACGGTGAGAGCTACTACTGCTACGCCAACATCGTCTACGTTGACACCAGCCCGGTCCGCACCGGTCTCTGCGGTTCGCTCGCCGTTTTTACGCCCCAGTTGCTGTAGAATCTGGATAAAATATTCATCCACCTCTTTCCTTCTTGTTCCCTGTTCATTTTGCAGGATCTCAGAGACCACCTAATAAGATGAATTTAGAGGCGGTCTGTGGTGCCTTCGGGGATTTAATTCTGGATCTTCCCCCCCCCCTGAAACGCTGCCAATGCCTAACGCATCCCTCTGTCGACCAGGTCGGGGGCCGAGTTTTTTAAAATATTTGGCGCCGGCATGTGTGTGGGCAAAATTCTCACTCAAACCACAGGTTTAATTTTTCAAACATCACCAATTAGCCTTATCCCAATTTTATTCTCTGATAAAATTGATGAAATCCATCATTAAACCACTCGCATTAGCTTTGATCCTGTTCGGCACTGTGATGCTCGCATCCCCTGCCTCGGCAACCCACCCCTACACGTCCACGTACTGCAGTGGTCAAGTCTACAATCCGTTGAACGGCGACGAACTTGTCGAACGCTGCAGCACCTACACCACGGACGGCAGCTGCTCGGACACCCGCTACTTCTACAAGGTCTCCGGCCGCAACGTCTACTACCAAACCAGCTACTACTGCAACGGCGAGTCCTGGACCTGCTACGCCAACATCGTCTACGTCGACACCAGCCCGGTTCGCGTCGGCGCCTGCAACGGTCTCACCTTTGACGCCGACACCAATTAGATCCTGAATTCAAATTTCCTCCTTCTCTTCCCTTGAGTTTTCCCCGTCATCGTTGTGGCTGCGGGGCCGTTTTTTGGCGCAGTTCCAAGCACCGTATCCCTGGCTAACTGAGGCAACTGAATGTCACCGATTCATGTGGCGCCCGGCAGAATGAGGGCCACAAGGGAGCGGGCTCCACAGCGCGGTCCCGGGATTGATCGCAAATTTACCGTCTCGGCTACGCCCGGAATCTCCATTGTTGGGCCGGTCGCATCCAAATCCGCATCGGTTGCCTAGATACCGAACCGGTCATCGCCTGCGCGCTGCCCAAGGGTCTTGATTATTTTCGATTGCGAACCGTCTCCTCAAACCAAGCTTGAACGTCCGGGTCTTCAAAACGAGGCGAAACGGGCCCGCCCAAACTGGTCGGGGCTGAGGCCGCTCCCGAAACGGCTCGCCCTCCTCGTTGGAACGCGACGATGGCGGGAATGAGGCCCATGGTGACGAGGAATGCGCAGGCGACGACGATGGCGGCGACGGTGCCAAATTGTTGGAGTTGAGAGAGTTGTGAGAAGGCGAGGACGGTGAAGGCGAGGACGGTGGTGATGGTGCCGGCAAGGACCGGTTGTCCCACGTGCTGGAAGGCTTCGATGGCGCTGGTTGGCCCGTCGTGTCCGGCTTTTCGGCTGCGTTGGACGTCGCTCATCATGTGGAGTGAGTAGTCGACGCCGATGCCGATAACCATGGCGGCTGTGATGCCGGTGACGGAGTTGAGGGGGATGCCGACGAGGGATTGAATGCCCAGTTGCCAGATGATGACCAAGACCAGCGGCGTGAAGGCCAGGAGGGCGGGGCCGGGGCGTCGGAAGACCAACAGGAGCAGAAATAGGACGAGGCCGAATGCGACGCCGGTGCTCAGAAGGAGGCTGTCGAGGGCGGCGCCTTCGGATTCCAGTTGGATGTAGCCTCGGCCGGTGAGATCGGCGCCATGTGTTTTGCTCGTGGCGTCCAGTAGGGGTAGCAAGTTGCGCTCTTCAGTGGTGGCGTAACCGGCAGTGACGAGCCATGCATCGGGGGCACTGACGCCCATGAGTCGCGGGTCGTTTGCGGCGTATCCGTTTGGATTTCCTCCGCTGGCGGACACGCGTGTTGCGGGGCCATCTACGAATCCGATGCCATTGACGGCGGCCAGATCTGCTTCGAGGGCTTCGAGGGTATCGGCGCCGGCACTTCGAGGCATTAGGAACTGGACGATGCTCTGGCCTCCGAATCGTTCTTCGATGTCGTTGAGGGCGCTGGAGGCGGGGTCGTTTTCGTCCACTTCTACTTCGAGTTGGCGTTCAATGTCTACTTGCGTGGCGGCGGCGCCGAGGCCCAGGGTGATGATGCCCAGGATGGCTAGGACCCAGATGCGTCGGCGCACCACGAACCCTCCGAGGTGTCCTAGAAATTGATGGGTGCTGACCCGTTTGCGGCGCGTTGCTCGGCTTAATCTATAGAGGGCTGGCAGGAGTAGGAATCCGAGGATAAATGCCGATAGGGCGCCGGATCCAATGAGCAGGCCCCAGCTTCTGACTTGGGGGATGCGGCTGACGAGGAAGCTACCGAATCCAATCAGGGTCGTGATGGCGGTGAAGAAGACTGGGGCGCCGATGCGGTGTCCCACTTGGGCAAATCGCGCCGGGTGGGGTCCGGTTCCTGTGGCTCGAAAGGCATAGACAATGTGGAGCATGTAGTCGACGCCGATGCCCAGAATCAGGGGCATGACGCTGAACACCAGAGGGGCGACAAGGGCATTTGGGCCCATGCGGGGGTGCCGTATGCCCATGCCAGCGCCACGAATGTGGTTGCGATAGGAATGACCACATCGGCTGGCCGTCGAAACAGGATGGCGAGGATGATGGCAATGACCACCACGGAGAGTGGGACGAGATATTGGACGTCCTGGGCGCCGCCTTCCGATTGTGCTTGTTCGATGTAGGCAAGGCCCGCCGGTTGAACCGTGACGCCGGGCAGGTCTAGGTCGGCCACGGCGGCATCGAGGCTTGCGGTGATTGATTCTGGCTCCAAGTTGATTTGGTACGAGACACGCACAAGGATTGCATCCTCGCGAATGAATTGATTGGCAGTGTCTTGCCGGGCGTTGGCTGCGTCCCAGGCGGATTGAATCTCGGCGTCCGTTTTGCCTTCGGTGGGAACGTGGTCTGCGATGCTTGCCACGGCCACAATGAGTGGATCTGTTGTGAGTTTGGAATCCAGTGCGGCGATGGCGCGAATCAACGCAGGATTGCCGGGGTCTGCTGTGAGGAACAAGACGAACGCGGGCTCGGAGGCGCCAAAGGTTGCTTCGATGGAGTCGCGGGTATCCACGGCGGCTAAATCGTCGGGAATGAATTGGTCAATGACGCGCCCCGATTCTGCTTGGCCAAAGCCGGATCCAATTCCGGCCGTCAAGCCGAGCACCAGCAGCACAGCCAACCACGGGTGTCCACTGCTCCATGATGCCACATGGGCTAGTGCCTTCACCCGTCAATATTGATTGGCGAGTACTTCACCCCACCTCTAAAGACAACAAGCGATGAGAGCCTAAAGGGCGCCGGAACCACTGCTTCGCCGGGCATCCCGCATTACTTCCTGGAGGGCACGCGCAGCCCTAGGATCGGTTAACGAACCCAAGGCTCGGGTCTGCTCCGGCAATGGCCAGTATTCTATGAAGTGGGGGCGTGATTTTTTCACATGTATCGGCGCCTCGGAGCAGATTTGCCCCGCTTCCCCAGGCAAAACGACCATACCCCCCACCCGCCGTGCGACGGCGTGGACCCCGAACGCTCCCTTCAGCGCTGCCTTGAGGCCGGTGCATCGTATGCCGATGTGCGGGTTGAAACCGTGGAGGATCAGAAAATCCAGGTTCAGGACGGCGAGTTGCGCACCTTGGTTGCGGGCGAAGAGACCGGTTTTGGTCTTCGCGTCTTGGTGGATGGCGCTTGGGGCTTTGCTTCGAGCAATGACTTGTCCATGGCAAGCTGGGGCCGAGCCGTTGATGACGCCGTTCGATTAGCCCGTGCCGCTTCCGGCCGCAAGGAGAAAGTGGAACTTGCCGACGCAGAGACCACGAAGGCGCGGGTGTTTTGGAAACCACGCGTCGACCCTCGCAACGTGCCGATTGAGGAGAAGCGGGAGTTGCTTGCGGACATGGATCGCATTGTCCGTGAGCGCAAGGAGATTCAGAATATTACCACGAGTTACTCGGAGTCCGTGCTTCAAAAGTCATTCTGGAACACAGAAGGCTCTGCCATCGAGTGGGGCTTGACCCGGTCCGTTGCCCAAGTGCATTTCACAGCCAAGCGCGGCCAAGACCTTGCAGGGCGCAGCTCTCGCGTAGGCGGAACCCGGGGATGGGAGCTGTTCTCCATGGAGGACCCCATCGCTAAGGCGCAAGAAGCTGCCGAAGCCGCGATTCGCCAACTCGGCGCGCCCTCTGCAAAAGGTGGCCGCCAGACCGTTGTCATTGACCCTGAGCTTGCGGGTGTGTTTGCCCATGAAGCCGTGGGCCACGCCTCCGAAGCAGACTTGGTGGCAGCGGGCGAATCCTGCTTCAAGGGCCGCGTTGGCGAAAGCCTCGGCATGACCGGCCTGAACATTCACGACGATTCCACCATCGAAGGCGCCTTCGGGTCCTTGCCGTTCGATGACAATGGCGTTCCCGGCCAAGACAAGCAAATCATGCGCGACGGCGTTCTCGTGGGTTACTTGTGCGACCGCGAACGGGCTGCAACCTTCGGCATGCGACCCAACGGCGCCAGCCGTGCGCAGGACTTCCAGAGCCGCCCCATGGTGCGCATGAGCAACACCATGATTGACGCCGGCAGCCACGCAGAAGACGAAGTGCTTGATGTCAAGGACGGCATTTTCTGCCGAGGCAGCCGAGGCGGTCAAGTGGACACAGCCCGAGGCACCTTCCTCTTCCACGCCCAAGATGCCTGGCGCATCGAAAACGGCGAACTCACCACGCCCCTGCGAGATGTGGCCTTGACCGGGGACATCTTGAGCACCCTGCACAACATTGACGCCCTGGGCAACGAACAACGCCTCGGCGACCCTGGTTACTGTGGCAAGGGCCAATGGGTGCCTGTGTGCGACGGCGGGCCATTGGTTCGCATTCAAGACTGCCTTGTTGGAGGTGGCGCATGAGACAAGAGGCCTTGATGGACCCTGACGCCTTGCTTGGCCAAGCAGAGACCGTCATGCGCACCGCCATGTCCCGTGGCGCCGACAGCGCCGAGGTTTACTGGGAATTGGGCTCCGGCGTTGAGTTGGACCTTGAAAATGACGAAATCGCCGCCGCCGGACGCAGCGACCACCAAGGTGGAAGCGTGCGCTTGGTGCGGGATGGACGCACTGGATTTGCGTACTTCAGCAACGAAGGCAACGCCCTGAATGCCGTGGACCGCGCCCTAGAGCTGTCCCGCCTTGCTCCCAAGAAAGACTTCGTTCTGCCCAGCCCAGGATCATTGCCCTCCATTTCCAGCCGATGGGATGACGGCCTTGCCGCCCTCGACATCGCCCTCGCGTCCGAGCTTGCAAAAGACCTGATGCAAGGCAGCAAAGAAACCGCACCCGACGCCCACGTGGCCGGCGGTGGAGTAGGCATTAGTTGGGACCTCGTGGCCATCGCCAACAGCAATGGCGTGGCTTGCGCAGATCGCCGCACCCACGTGCAAGCCGGCGTCAACTTGGTCATGACCGACGGCGAGCGCAGCATCAATTCCTGGGACAGCACCGGCCTCCACGTGGGCCGTATCGACGCCCACGATGTCGGTGTCTCCGTGGCCAATGAAGTGATGTCCTTGCGGGAGCCCAAAGCGTCCGTTGGCGGCACCACCGACGTACTGTTTCGGCCCGACGCGGTGGCAGAATTGGTCAATGGCCTCATCGTCTCTGCCGTGGGGGGCGACGACGCGCTACGGGGCAAAACCGTCTGGTCGGAGAAAATGAACGAATCCGTCGCCGATGCACGCCTTGGCTTGTACGACGACCCCACCATGGACCACGCCCTCGGCGGCACGCCTTTCGACGACGAAGGTCTGCCCACTCGCCGCCTCTCCATCATTGAAGACGGTGTGCTCCGGTCGTTCCTGTTCGATTGCCGAGACGCCCAGGCCCATGGACAACGCAGCACCCACAGCGCGGTGCGCGGCAACAGCCACGTTCCCCCAGAAACTGGAACGCACCACTTGGTCCTTGAGGGCCGTGGCGCCAAGCCGGAAGCGGACCTCATCAGCGGCATGGACTCCGGCTACCTCGTGGGCTCTGTCCTTGGTGCCCACACGGCCAACGCCACCACGGGAGACTTCTCGGTGACGGCCCCCAATGTATGGCGCATCGAAGGTGGCGCCGTGGTGGGTGCATGTGCCGAAGTGGCCATTGGAGGCAACTTGCCCGCACTCCTGAATCAACTGGATGGCATCGGCGATACGCCCAAGCAAATGGACGGGGCACGCATTCCGGGGCTTCGATTCCGAGACGTCAACGTCTCCGTCTAGGCTGTTCGGAAGTTGCCCAACCAGGAGCGAACGGTTTTCTTTGCCAACTGCCAGTTCACAGTGTGGCTAAGGTCACCCTCGACTTGGAGACGTTCAAGGCTCTTGCGAGCACCACGCGCCTGCAAGTGCTCAAGGCACTTGATGAGCGGCGCAAGACGCTGAGCGAAATCAGTCGAGACTTAGACCTCAACAAGGCGACGGTGCATGAGCATCTGCAAGTGCTCGTGATGACGGGTCTTGTGAAGAAACTGGACGAGGGCCGCAAGTGGATTTACTACGAGTTATCGTGGCAAGGTCAGCGGTTGCTTCACCCGCAAGAATCCACCACGTTCTCGGTGCTGCTGGGCCTCTCGGTGCTTGCAGCGGGCGGAAGTGCGGCCCTGTTTGGTCAAGCGATGGGCTGGTGGTGGAACAGCCGCGAATTGGCGGGCCTTGAGGAAGGTGCGATGCCCGAGAGCGCCGGCATTGAGGAGATTCGCGAAGAATCAGCCGCTGAAGAAGACTCCGCGCAGCAATCTGCACCCGCCCAGGAGCCAGGGAGCGGCAATGAGACTGAATCCGCAGCCCTCGCGGCCGATGATGGAGGTGGCCCTCCGTCCCAAATGGATGATGCCTCGGATGCCGGCTTCTGGGATGAATCGGGCATTTTGTCCATTCTCTTGCTCGTGACGGCGGCGCTCTTGGCGTTTGTTGCCTGGTCCATTCGTCGCGGCAAGTCGCGATGATTTCGCATCTGTTTTTACAGCGTTGCGAGTCACAGCAACAATGGCGTTCGAGTTGCAAGTGGTCAGTCACGCTCCCTTGACGGGCGAAAATGACCCCGAGCGAGTGGCTAAGCTGTTTTTCCAAATGATTGGCTACACAGCTCGAAAGGGGCCAGACAATGGCATTTCCTACCGCGTCTTCTACGAGTGCTTCTTGATGCACCCCGAAAAATCGTGGACCGTGGAAGAGCTTGCGCAAGTTGCCGAAACCACCATGCCAAGCATCTACCGCCACTTGAACAAACTCAAGGATTTGGACATCATTGAGGACTTGTACGTGGACGTGGACGGCGACAAGCGACGCGCCTTCCGCCTGCGCTATGGGGACCTTGGAAAGGCCTGGAATTTTGCCGAAGCGCACTTCCAACTCGCCATTGAAAACTACCGCAAGTCGGTGGATCACCTTGAGCAACTGCTTCGCCAACAGCGCGGAAAAATGACGCTTGACGCGCCCCCGGTTTAGCCCTCGACGCTAGCTGTCCGCTTCCGCAGCCGCCGTTTCGGCCAAGGACAAAAAGTGCTCATGCAAGCGCGTATCCGGGGTCAATTCCGGGTGGAATGCAGTGGCCAAAACGGTCCCCTGTTGCAGGGCCACCGCGCGGCCATCCACGCTGGCTAGGATCTCGGCGTCTCCGTGTTCGAGGACGGCGGGGGCACGAATGAACACGGCGGGGAGGGTGCCGATTCCTTTCACATCGAGCAAAGCTTCGAAGCTTTCTCGCTGGCGCCCAAAGGCGTTGCGATCCACGAGCGCGTCGAGGAATCCAAGCAACTGAATGTCCTTGTCCTCAACATCGTGCTCGGCGCGAGCGCACAGCAAAATCATACCCGCACAGGTGCCAAACAACGCCAAGTCCTTGCCACCGCGGGCCAAAACCACGTCTTGGAGGCCGGAGCTTCGAAGCAACCGGCTAATGGTGGTGGATTCGCCGCCGGGCATAATCAGGCCATGCACGCCCTGCAAATCTTCCGGGTCTCGGACAGTGACCACCTCAACGGTGCGTCCGGTCGCTTTGGCTGCCGCTTGCAATGCAATGGTGTGTTCGCTCACGGCGCCTTGAACGGCGAGAACTCCGATGCGCAGGCTCACGAATCCGGCGAGCCGGGGGCCTCGGATAAGCGGTCCTGCTGGATGGTCAAGGTGCCTTCGTAGGCGATGCCGCTGTAGCTATTGACGCGAATCGTGTAATCGCCCGGGGGCATGTCCATGGCTAGGTCAACGGGCCACTTGGTGCCCACTTCATCCGTGTAGGGGCTACCGATGCTCCACACTTCTTCGCCGGCTGGATTGAGGACACTGAGGTCGATGTCGTTCTTGGTGGGATTGACTGCCGAACCTTCCTCAATGGAGATTGTCAGTCGAGCCGTTTCAGGAGCCAAGGTGAAAGGGGCATCTACGTGATTGAGGCCGTCTTGCGCCGGCACCGCGCCCGTCAACAAGCCGTGGTGTGCAGGAATTGAAATGCCGTACGAGTCGGGGCTGCCTTCGTCCCATGTGAATGCCGGTCTGCAGTGGGCTTGGAAGCTCACCGAACTGGGGGTATCGCCACCAAACAAGATGTCTGGGCCGGCGCCGCTCGTGGGGTGGTTAAGGACCAAGTTGGTCAACAAGATTCGCAGATTGTCGCCGGGCTCCAGGTACAAGCCGCCAGAGGGCATGGCATAGGTCTGAGTCCATTCTCGCACCTCGGGCGCGTCAATGACAGATGCGTACTCGATGGCGTAGCTTTCCACGAATCCTCGGTTCGATCCAACTTGGTTGAACCAGTGGTAGCCCTCGCCGGGCGCGCCCCCGATGACAACTGGCGCCACCATGTTGTGGCCTTCGCTCCAGTAGTGAAGCGTCAAGTTACCCATGATGTGCACGTTTTGCTCCACGGCTACACTGGTCCATTCGTTCATGGCATTCACGAGGAACGCTTCATCGAATCCGTTGCCGGACACGCGCCCCGCCTCGGGCAAAACCGGTGTCAAAGAGTGATCGGGTCCAAAGTACAGCGTCACGTCTCCAACCATCGGACATTCCGGAGCAAGATCCACGGGAGCAAGCGATTCGGGATCGTCACTGAGGCAACCAGATGAGGCGATTGCGGCCGCAATCAAGAGGGCGGGCAGGATACGCACAACGCCTCGACGCGGGGGACAGGGTTTCATCCTTGCGGGCGCCAGCTTATCCGCAAAACCTCTCTCGAAGGGCCCGTGGAGCGCCGCACCCTAGCCGCCCTCATCCTCGTGCAGGTGTTGTTTGGGTTGTTTCCGGTGGCAGGCAAATTTGCCTTCCAAGAATTTGGCCCCCTTGCCGTGGGTGCCTTCCGCACCGTTGTGGCCGGTGCCCTGCTGTTGATTGCGCAGCGATTGCTTGCCAAACGCCGCGTGGACATTGGCCTCGACGGGCCCGCCGTTGCACTTCTGGCCCTCGTAGGCATCGTGCTCAATCAAGGTCTGTTCCTACTGGGGCTCCAATGGACCACCGTTACCAACGCCACCCTCATCATCACGACGATTCCCGTCTTCACCTACGCCATTGCGGTGCTTGCCGGGCGTGAAACCCTGGGGCCGCGTCGGGCCACCGGCATTGGCCTGGCCCTGGCCGGCGTGTTGTGGCTTGTTGGCCTGAGCCGATTTGAAAGCAGTGCCCAGTCTGCGCTTGGCGACATTTTCATCCTGTTCAATGCCTTGAGCTACGCGGTGTTTCTGGTGTTCAGCAAGCCATACGCCCAGAAGTATAACGCCCTCAGCCTCACCGCATGGACCTTCGTGTTTGGGGCGCTCGTGTTTCTGCCCCTTGGGCTCATGGAAGGCATCGAGCAGCAATCCGCCAGTGCCACGAGCGCCGGCTGGCTCGCGGTCGCCTTCATCGTCATTGGCCCCACGGTCCTTGCCTACGTGCTCAACAACACAGCGTTGCGCAGTGTGCCAAGTAGCACCGTGGGCGTCTTCATCTATCTGCAACCGATTTTTGCCGCATCGTCTGCCGCTTGGTTGCTGGACGAACAACTGACTTGGAAGCTCATCCCGGCCGCAGTGGCTGTGTTCGTTGGCGTCTGGCTCGTAGTGCGAAGACGGGTTCCTGTTGTTGAGGCGCAGCGGGGCGAGATTGGCACCTGAATTGATTAGCCTTCAGGAGCTAATTTTAGAGCAATTAGGTCCTAGAGGCTAATGCTTATGAAGTTAGTCTGTCATGGCTAACTTAGTTACATGGGCTCGGGACCGTACATTGCATTGATTGGGGACATCGTTGGCTCGCGTGAAATTGAAAACCGTCGCGAAGTCCAGGCGAAACTTGAAAAATTGCTGAGGAACGAAAACATGGATGCCTGCCTGGGGATGGACCGCGACATTCTCAGCGCTCTGTCCATTACTTCAGGTGATGAAATCCAGGGATTGTTCCGAGGGCCAGAGAGGGCAATTGCAATAGTCGAGCGCATGACCCGACTCATGTACCCCGTCCGAATGGTTTTCGGATTAGGGCGCGGTGAAGTTTCAACGGCCATTGACCCTGAAAACCCTGGTCGAACGGATGGGCCCTGTTTTCACAATGCACGGAATGCATTACAGCAGGCCCGCGATGAATACCAGGGGCACCTCGCGTTCGAAGGATTTGGGGCAGGCGGGATTCACCTATCAAATCAGGCAGACCTCATTCATTTCATCGAAAGCCGGTGGACGCCACGCCAACGGGAATTCATCAACGCCCTAGAGGATGGCGTTCAAGTTGGATCCATACATGGAACTGGTTCCCAGCGTCACGTGGCAGCATACTTTCACGTATCTCCCCCCACGGTCAGTGAAAGCCTCAAAGCGGCTGGCTATCAACGAGTGAAGGACGCATATGCAGACGTGAGGATTATGTCTAGAGCAATCCACAATGGAAATTTGCGGTGGGTGCAAGAGGAAGGTCAAGATGATTGATTCCGTAGAATTAGCCGCATTGCTCGTTCTCGGCCATGTGCTCGCCGATTTTGCATTTCAAACCAAGCAAATGGTGGCAGGCAAACACAGAATACGCCCGTGGCTTTTCCATGTGGGCGTCGTGTTTGCGGCACAGAGCTTACTGTTGGTGCCAATTTTGCCAGTCACGGGGGTCCTAGTCATCGCGGCGCTCGCAATCACCCATGGTATCATTGATTGGGCAAAGTCATCCATCCAAAAACGCACCAATCGCCAACTCTGGCCCTTTCTGGCGGACCAAGCACTCCACGCCGCATCGCTCATCATCGCTTGGCAAGCACTCAAGAAAACCCCACTGAACGAATGGCCATCCTGGTGGCCAAACGTTGACGCAGCCGAACCAGCACTCGTACTCGCAGCCTTCATCTTCAATGGGATTGGAGCCGGCGCTCTCGTGAGGGCGCTTCTGGCGGATTTCGGTCCAGTTCAGGACCGCGATGGCGTGCAGGGGGCGGGCTTTCTCATTGGCGTTCTTGAACGATGGCTCATTCTCACGCTTGCACTCGTCGGCCAATGGAGCGCCATCGGATTGGTGGTCGCAGCAAAATCCCTGGTGCGAATGGATCGATTCCACGACGACAAATCATTCGCTGAATACTACCTCCTTGGCACGTTCAGCAGCCTTCTGCTCGCGATTGGCTCCGCGCTCTTGGTGCAATGGGTTGGGTAGAGCACCGAATGGCAAATGCAACCCGGATAGGGGGACTACTGGTCAAACGCCCGCCACACTTCGTCCTTAGAGGAGGACTTTCGAACAAATTCCAATCGGCGCTCGGCCGCCCGGATTTGTTGAATGGAGAGGCCAGCGACACCCAAGAATCCCATGGCCACGTAGCCAATTTTGAGTGCAACTGCCCATCCACTTGAGCCCAGTTGTTCAACATACTCCACTCGAATGTAGTTGAGCAAACCCGATGCAGTGACGGGCAACGTCAACGTTGTGGCAACCACGATGAGCGCCACAAACCCTCGAAGCAAATTCACGCTCGACGAGGGACAAATGGGAAGAAAAAGAGGAAGGATTCAGCCACAGAGGGCAGGAATTGAGCCTAGGCTTGAACGCTGCTAAGCATTCGGCGGCCCATGGACTCGATGTAGACGCAGTCCTTGCCGGCTTCCACGTCAGCCATCATGTCTTCGGGGATGTCCAAGTCGAAGGTTTCGAAGGAGTCTCCGTCCATGATTTGGGCCACGTTGTCACGCACAGACAGCACCTGGGCGCTGCGGCGGTCCATTGCGGGGACCCAGACCTTGTCCGTCACACTGCCGGTGTAGGTCTTCTTGGATCCGGTGAAAATGCTGCGGCCCTCGATGCGGACCTTTGCAGCGCCGTGCTTTCCGGGCTTCGACTTGCTGATGCTGTCGATCTTGCATGGCTCATCATCGATGAGCATGTAACGCCCTTCCTTCAACATCCGCGCTTCGGTCTGCTCCTTCATGGTCTCGGTCGCGCGGAAGGAGTGGTCCTGATAAAGAGTTCCGAGCGGCAAATCCGAAGCAAAGGGGGCCGGCCGCTAGGTTGTAATTGCCAAATCCAGGGAAAGTGGATCTTGCTGGCGGTGTCAAAGGCACTGATGGATCACTGCATTTGGCAAAAACTTGGAATGTGTTCTCCCAAGCAATCCTCAATCAAGGGCCGCGCGCGGGTCCGAGGCGGCAAGCCGATTCCTCTGGGAGATTGTCTCAGGGAGCAGGGCGCCAAAATTCATCAAATATCCCGAATCAACCCTAAGTCATTGGCGCCGATGGTCCAAGGATGAAATCCATCAACGTTGCCATGATTCTCTTCGCGGCTAGTTTCCTAGCGCCTGGAGTCGCCGCCGAATGTGTCGATTGTCTAGAGGAACAGGCTGACTTCCCCTGCACTTCCTATTCCATCGGTGGCACGCCCGGTGTGACAATTTACTCCGGAACCTTCCCAGGGTGCTGGGGCATTCAGTACCGCGTGTTCCATCCCGTTTACTGCCCCGGAACTCCCGAAGATGTCACCCTGTGCCAAGGCACCATCATGCTGTAAATCGATAGAGAAAATTCGTGGATAATTTTCGTAATCATCCCGAATAAATTCCTTAATCGCCCTGCCCATTAGGAAATTATGAAGGCCATTCTCGCCCTCTTGACCCTTTTTCTGTTGACTCCGCTCGCTACCGCTGCTTCCCTCGAAACAAGTTCGGATGACGAGGCGTGCCGTGCAGGGCCGACCGTAGCGGTTGGATACTGGGATGTCACCCCGTACTCTGGAACTTGCGTCGGCGTTGTCATCAGCCTGCACGATGATGCTCCTATGACCTGCCGCGAACCTGATTTGCCCCCATGTGGCCTCGTTCTGGTCATCGGATAGAGCAGAATCAACATCATTTCTGGCCCTCCGGGGCATTTTCCCTTTCCTCTTTCATGGATGACAAGCATCAAGACCGGCCCATGACCATCGCCGAAGGCTGATGGCCGCCAAGATTGCCGTGCCGGCACCCAAGAACCGCACCATGCGGCGAGAGCTGAACCTATTTGGCGCCGTGTCGATGATTGTCGGCATCGTCATTGGAAGTGGCATCTTCCTCAGCGTCAATCGCGTCGCCCAGGGCACCGGTAGCCCCTGGATGATTGTCGTTCTGTGGGTTGTGGCTGGCCTCATGACGCTCATGGGTGCGCTCACCTACGCGGAACTTGGCACTATTTTTCCCAAGGCAGGCGGCGAGTACGTGTTTCTCAAGGAAGGCTTGGGGTCCATGGCGGCGTTTTTGTCTGGGTGGGTGGCGTTCACCATCAATCTAGCTGGTTCCGCTGCGGCGCTGGCCATCATCTTCGCCGAACAACTGTTCGTATTGACACCAGATCCAACACCGGAGGTCCTGCTCTCGGCGGGGCCCATCACAATCACCACGGCGCAAGTGCTCGCCGTGTGCCTCATTGGTGTCTTGTCGCTCATCAATTACTACGGGGTGAAGTACGGAGGCGGTGTGCAAATGGCATTCACCGCCCTCAAGGGATTGCTCATTGTCCTCCTGGCCTTGTTTGCGCTCACCTACTTTGGAGCCGCAGCCACGCCTGAAATTGACTTCTTCAACACGGCCGATTACACCCTGCGAGACAGCGCCGGCGTCGATACCACATACCACGGCTTCGACATTGGTTTGTTCTTGACCGTCGCCATGGTGGGTGCCTTGTTTGCCTACGATGGCTGGACCAATGTGGTTCGTGTCGGCTCCGAACTCAAGAATCCCGGCAAGAACATCCCGAAAGCGATGCTGTTTGGTTTGTTGGCGGTGATGGTGCTCTACATCCTCGTCAGCCTCGGATACCTGAATGTCCTCGGTTACCAGGGCCTTGCGGACGCAAACGCGGCAGGCCTCAATGACAATGCCAAGACCGTCGCCACGAACACCGCAGGCCAATTGTTTGCAAACGGCGGCGAATTGGTGGCGGTGATGATTCTGGTGAGCGTCTTTGGCGCCCTCAATGGCATCACCATGAGCGGCCCTCGCATCTACTATGCCATGAGCAAGGATCGCATCTTCCCGCGCATCTTTGAACGCCTCAGCCCCCACCGGACCCCCGGCTGGGCGATTCTGTTCCAGGCGCTCTTGGCGGTGGTGTTCCTGTTGTTCTTTGACTTCAACGAACTGACAGACAACGTGGTATTCATCTCGTTCTTCTTCTACGGCCTTGCTGCTGTGGGCCTCCTGGTGCTTCGCCGCACCCACCCTGACCTGCACCGCCCATACAAGGTGCCATTCTATCCGGTACTGCCCATCGCGTATGCCTTGGTGGCGTGGACCTTC
>JBFJXT010000010.1:0-19843 GCA_041623015.1 Thermoplasmatota archaeon
GCCCCCAATGGGGAGCTACACCACGGCCCCGTGGGGTAGTTTGGTATCCTTGTGCCTTCGGGAGGCACGCACTCCAGTTCAAATCTGGGCGGGGCCACTTTTGCCAACTTCGGTTGCATATCTCGTTTGCGTTGTTCATGGTTTTTTCTGGTGTCGTTTCGGCATTATGGTCCTTTGTCGAGGTTGGTTTGGGGTTTAACCTAGGGTTGGATTGTTTGATGATGTTCCCAAAGCAGCCTTATGGGGTGGGTGGAGTTTGGTGTCATGAACTTGCGTGGGTTCGTTGTGATTGTGCTTTGTATTCTGGTTGTGGTGCCTTCGGTTCAGTCGTTTTCATCGAAGCTGATGGTTGAGGCGACTCAGTCGGATTTCGGCGTGAATGTGACTTTGGTGCCTGCGGGGGCGTCGTCATTGGCGCTATCGGTGTCGCATGAGGATGTAGCGGGCGTGCGGGTCCTCGATTGGGTTGGTATGGTGCGGAGTACGGGTTCGGATGTGGTGGAGGTTGCATTGGAGAATCTTCCTCGTGGTGCTGAGTATGAAGTGGATGTTTGGGGTGGGGATGCGCGGTTTGCGGGTGTGTCGAGTGTTTCCAAGGTGCCCGTGGAGTTTCCGGGGGAGGTTCCGATAGCGTCGGTCAAGGTACCCGTGGTTGAGCAGGTGGTGTCGAAGAAATTCGTTGCGTATCCGGTGTCATTGGATCGTGCCAGTGAGGCGTCGTCTCGTATTTTTTCGACGCCCAGTGGTGCGTTGGTGGTTGTGTGGGTAAGTGAGGTTGAGGAGCCGGGCCCGTTGGCGTGTAGGCTGCAAGTGGCGCGGTCTTTGGATGGGGGTCATTCATTTTCTGTTCCTTGGGAGGTTACTCGTTCTGAGCTTGTGGATGAGAATTGGGGCTGCCGAAGTGGTGTATCATGGGCGGCTACGACATTGATGGGGGGTACTGTGGCAATTGTATGGGATGCAAGAGGGGATGTTTTTGCTGCCAACGTGACTCTATTTGATCCAACGTCGGGGTTCGTGGCTCGGCCGGTTTTGTCGCCTGCATTGCATCTGAGGGGGGCGTCCGCCGCTGCCTCTTCGGATACGGGTGGAATTTTGTTGTCTTCTACAACGTTGATGGGTCAGTTTGTGGTATGGAGCGTCGGTTTGGATGGATCGACGAGTCTTGTCGAGGCGGCGGACGCGGGAGGTTGGGTGTATTCGGCATTGGGTGCTTCCAATGATTCGGGGGTGGTGGATTTCGTTTGGGCAAATCATAATCGCGTTTGGACGATGCGCTCTCGTGACGGCGGAGCGTCGTTTGGGCAACCTGTGTTGATTCCGTTGGGGGATCACTCGCAGCTTGAATTGGAGTCCGCGCATCTTACCGCAGGGGGGACGCTGCATGTGGTGGCGTCTGATTATGCATCGGGCCATGGTCAGTATGCTCGGATTCCAAGCAACGGAGTCGTGATGGTCCGGCCCCTGTGTGGAGACGAGTTAGATGCTGTGCTGGAAGGTTGCCATCGGGCTCAGAATGCCATGTTAATCGCTTCAGATTCGTTTGTGTGGTTGATGTTTGAACGATTTCAGGGTTCGGGGTCGGAGCCGGATGATGTGGCGTGGGTGGCGACTGAGTCTCGCACGGATGGGGTTTCGTTTGCTCCGCCGTACTTGTTGGAGGATCGCACGGAGCAGCGTTTGAGCACCCCGCTGGACATGACGTTGACGGCGGATGGGCGCCCTGTTCTGTATGCGTCAATGTTTTTCCAGTCAACGGGGTCGACGCTGGCTCCGCATGCTGTTATGCCATTCTTTGACCCACTCGCGCCTACAGTCAGCGTGCGCAATGCCACGATTCGGGCCCCGGCTCAATCGGTGGTGCAGTCTGACAGTGATGGAGTTCTTCGCTGGTCGGCAGAGGGCGAGGCGTCTCGAATGTATCTTGCCGAAATCAAGAATGTCGGTTCTCGGTCGTGGCATAATGTGACCCTTACGGTGGGCAACGAGGAAATCATGAATCGGGCGTTCTGGGTCACGCCTGGGGGGAGTCTGCGTGCGTCGGTGCAACTTCCCGAGGGTATCCAGGGTCGGGTTGCAGCACAGCTGGAGGCAGGTGGGGCCCTTGTTGGCGAACCTGTTTTGTTTTTGGCGTCGGGGGCCCGTTCTATGCTCGAGGGTGTTCCACTGAATGATACTTCGTCGGGTGGACGCGAAGTACCAGTGGCGCCTTTGGGACTCATCGTAATTGGCGTGGCCTTGTTGGGGCATATCCGTCGTCATGGCGGGGCCTGAGCCAAGGTTCATCTCAAGGCATCGACGTGCAAACCCCTGTGTCTAGCCGCGGTGAGTCTCTGTCGGCCCCCCCAGGCGCGGCTCGCATTCCATTCCTGGTCATATTGGCGGTGCTTGGAATTGTGGGGATGGCTTTGTTGATTGGGTTGAGCCAACGGGGTTGGTTTGTTGCGCTCGTTTTGCCTGCGGCTTTGTTGAGCTTGTGGATTATGGTCCGGGTTTTGGCGTCGATGCGCCCAAAGAGTAAGTGAGGGAGAAGGAGGAAGGTTAGATCGGAGGGTTTCCGATCGGTTGCGTGCTGGCTTAGGCGTTCTTGAGGAACGGCAGGCCGGTGCGGCTGTTGATGCCCACTGCTTTGCCATCGGGCATGTCGCAAGCGTTGCCGCTCTTGGGGGTGTTGCCCTTCTTGGTGAAGAAGTAGATGGTCTGCGTGCGGCCACCCTTCAGTTCGACAGCGCGCGTGAACAGGACGTAGGTCCCCTTTTCAGTCGTGTGTTCGTAGGGCATGATGCTTCCCTACCGTCAGACCTGAAGCGGGGTTCTTGACCTTGTCGAATTCCTACAGGAGGGCAACAGGAGGAATGCGCCGCTGGCATTTTCTGACATTAGTGCTGTTTTTTGCGGGTTGGTGTTTAATGGTTTGCCCCTTTTGGGGGGTTTCCATCGGAAACATAGGATAGAATCTGCCTCCTGTTGGCAATGTTTTCGGCTGATGGCCGTTAGTGATGTCTGGTAAACTTTGAGAATGGCAAAAATGCCCTTTTCGCCCCCGTTGAGGGGCAATTATTCGAGGACTTCGTCGCCTCGGGGATGGCGCCTCCGTGGGCGTTCCATGCAAGTTTTTGGCCCAAAATGAATCGGCTGGAAAACGGCGCGAGGTGGGCCAGCCAGTATCTAATCTCGTGGAGCATGCGCTGAATGAATTCAACAACACGACTCCAAGGATGCGCACAAATGCGCTCCAAAGGGCAAGTCCGGACTGCCGGAATCGAACCAGCAACCTGCGGATCTACAGTCCACCGCTCTACCTATTGAGCTAAGTCCGGGGGGGGATGGCGGCCGAGTCAGCACTCCTATTTGGCCGTGTCGGGATTAGTCGATTGTGGAAAGGGCCTCAAACGGGGGAACGGCCAAAAGGCAGAGCCGGGGTCCACGCCTTGTGTCCGCCACCCCGGATAATGTTCTGTACACCAAGAGCCACGAATGGGTCCGCATTGAGGGCGACATCGCGACCGTGGGGATCACTGACCACGCTCAGGATGCACTCAATGACATCGTGTACGTGGAACTGCCCGGCGTCGGGACCCAATACGATACTGATGACGAGTTTGGGGTCGTTGAATCCGTAAAATCCGTCAGTGACCTCTTCATGCCGGTGGCCGGCGAAATCACCGACACCAACGGTGCCCTCGAAGACGCCCCGGAAACCATCAACTCCGATCCTTACGGCGAAGGTTGGCTCATCAAGATCCGCATGCAAGATGTTGCCGAGTCGGCAAATTTGTTGTCTGCCGAGGATTACTTGGCGTTCACCAACGAATAAGGCCATGCGCCGCTGGATGCCGTTCATCATTGGA
The DNA here is from genome assembly GCA_041623015.1 of Thermoplasmatota archaeon. GTDB lineage: Archaea > Thermoplasmatota > E2 > JACPAO01 > JAHFTW01 > JANQNI01. Next base: position 3,852 of record JBFJXT010000010.1, read on the forward strand.
CTCGGCGTCAGCGTCAGCCTCACAGCAATCCTATGGGCCCTTGGGATTCCGGGGCTGTTTTTCTTCCTGTTATTCCCCTTTCTTTTGTGGCCACGGCGAAAAAGTCCGGTTCGCTTCTGCCCGACGTGCCATTACAGCACGCTCCATCCGGCGATGCGATACTGTCCCTTGGACGGAAACAAATTGGAGCAGGACAAGGCCTCAGGCCCTTCCACATTGCCACCAGAAAGGTAAAAGGGACTAAGGCAGCAAAGTCTGGGCCCATGGTGCCTCCACTTCCCCCATTGGTTGGCAAATGGATTGATTCGCTTCGATCGTTTGACCTAGAGGCCCTCGTTGATTGCTACTCACACTCAGCCGTTGTCACCGCCTTTGAAGAACAAGCGCGGGGGCACGAGGAGATCGGCGACCAACTCACTGCCTTCAAGCGATACTTACGGGGGGTGCAGGTGGATAGCATTCGGCCCCTTCCTGCGGCTGAAGGCCGATTTTGCTTCGAGACGTGGGTTCGAGGACGATTGGGCCATGCTTTGATTCGCCATGATTGGATTATGGCTGATGGTCACATCACTGACCATGCCATGTGCGTCATGGAACGAAGCTTGCGCGCAACCTAAACCCCTTGAGGTGGCAGCCACATAGTCTGGGTATGGTCGACGTTCCTCTACACACGCGGCTCTCTGGTCAAGTTGCCCTCGTCAGCGGCGCCAATCGAGGCATCGGGGCGCAAATCACTGCGGATTTATCAGCACTCGGGGCCACCGTGTATGCGGGAAGCCGCGACCTATCCAACTTGGAAGGGGTCGAGGACTTGGCCGAGGGTACAATTTGCCCAATCGCTTTGGATGTCACAGACGAGGACAGCATCAAGGCCGCGATTGCCTCCATCAAGCAAGAAGCGGGCCGACTCGATATGTTGGTCAACAACGCCGGCATCGGGGACTGGCATGGCACGGCGCTTCATACAATTGACACAAAGCGATTAGATCAGGTTCTTGCCACCAATTTGCGGGGCCCCATGTTGTTGTGTAAGCATGCACTGCCGTTGCTTCTGGCGCGTGCTGGCGGGCGCGTGGTGAATGTGGGCAGCGGCATGGGTGCGCTCGTCGAAGGGATGAGTGGCTTGGCACCGGCCTACCGTATTAGCAAGACGGGCCTCAACAGCCTCACCGTCTACTTGCATGGTGAATACGGGGCTCGCGGATTGATTGCCAATTCCGTGTGTCCTGGTTGGGTTCGCACCGATATGGGGGGCTCGGGGGCCTCTCGTAGCTTGCCTGAGGGAGCAGAGACACCTGTATGGCTGTGTCAATTTGCAGCGGGAGCGCCAAGTGGAAAATTTTGGAGAGATAAGAAAGTGATTGATTGGTAGTCAAATGGCGTAAGCTGAATGCATTAGTTTTGTTTTATTGGGCCGCATGTTTAAGGCGACCATGATCTTGGCCCATTGAAATTCCATGCCAGCCAATGCCGCTCGCGCTCCGCGCACTGCAACCAAAGCCGAATGGACCCAAATTGAATCCGCCCAGGTCCGAAAGGCCATGTCTCGATCCATCAAGGAGCGAACCGGCCGAGCCCGAACGCCGGGACAAAAAGGAGCCGCTCGCAAAAAATCCTTGAAACTCCTCAGCGCCAAAGGCATGCGCAAATCGACGCTCTCGGCGTTGGAGAAAAAACTGGAGGAAGCAGATTTCCAGTACCGGACGCACTTGGCCCAATTTCGCTGGGAGGACATGGGCACCCACCTAGGGACATTTGACTCAGCCACGATTCACGCAGCTCACACCAATAGCCTGGCGGCCACCCTCTCTGCGGCGGGCCTCACCGAAAGCACCGCTTGGAATTTGGCGCAATACAACATTTCTCCCATGCATTTGCACTTACTTGGGCACTGCCGCAGACCATGGGCTGACCTACTTCCGGAAGCAAACTTGCCGGATGGATTTCTGGCCAATCTTGACCACATTGAGCAATGGGAACGCAACCCCCGAGACCCCGGCAATATTGATCCCATTGAACCTTGGATGCCACCCGCCGACCCCCGCGTCAACCCCGTCGACACCAACCCGCGCACCGGCAAACTCGCACTGCATTACGAGAAAGAACTCGACAAACTCAAGGGAGAATCAGGTGACGCAAGAATCAGCATAGCCGTGGCTCAAAATCACCTCGCCATGAATGATCCACAAGGTGCCTTGACGGCCCTGCAAGGCCTTGGCAAGCCGGACAAACGAGACAGTTCGATGCTGCAGTTCCAGAAGCAAACGGTGGCCCGCACCATTGCATCCCTGGCTTACTTGCGCATGGATCATGGCCAAGCCGCTGAATTTGCAGGGCAAACTCTGCTCATGAGCACGCCGGGCAGCTATGCGTTCAACGATTTGCGGGTGGAACTCAGCAGCAACTTGACTCGGACCTCCCGGCGCTCTCTGCGTGATTCGGCGGCCCGGGGTGGCAAGGGCCTGGTCTCCAAGGCCCGCGTCAAAGCCGCAACGACCGCTCTATGGGGCAGCGCCGATTTGCCCCACTCCCTTCGCTTTACCATGGGGCGAGAAGCCTGGATGGGCATCACCGACTTGCACCGGGTTCGAAACGGATTGATCAACCGCGCCTTCGGACTCTCCAGCACCCACGCACCCGCCGACCCCATTCAGCACAACATGGCCCTCGGCGTTCCCGCCATTCGGTACTGGGATGGATTGCCCTCCATGATGTTGTCCGCACCCATTCGTGGACACATTCTCCATCATGTGCACTTCATGCGGCCCTGTGCGCCCCGATTGCCGTCCCTCCCGGCGGACTTGTTCAGATTCGACTACCTGCGCGACCAAGCGCTTGCCGCCACGGACCGCATGTCGCGCATCGAAGCACTCGACATGCAATTGCGCAGGCTCCTGTTCGATCAACTCTCTGCCAACCTTGACGGCGCCGATGAGGCCTTGGAGGAATTGACCAATTTCGTCAATGATCTCGTGGATCAAGCCAATGCTTTGGCGCAATCCGTTCGCGATGAAGTGGACACCCTCGTCGGCATTGTTCGAGATGCGGCCGCCCTCGCCACGCTCCTGCGCGTTCTAACAAGCTGGCCGCACGAAAATTGGGTCGCCGTGCTCAATGCGTTCCGCACCCGCCTCGACGCTGGAGAATCGGTCAACGCCGCATTCTTGGGCGCATTCGATGACTTACTTGCAGGAGAAGTAGGCGCTATCGTCAACGAAGTGGTCGACCTCATCCGAACCACCCTAGGCTCACTCAACGACCGGTTGCACGAGAACCTCGTATTCCCGCAAGAAACCAAGGATGCCATCGTCGATTATCTGATGGTTAGCAACTTGCTCCCCGTGGAAGCCGACGCCGTGGCTTACGTGGAGAATTTGTTTGCTGAATTGGAAGCAACACTCTCCGGCCTCGACCTCGTGGCCCTGGCTCAACCGGCCCTAGACGACTTACTGGCATCCATTGGGAGCCTCTTGCCACCGTGGGTTCGGAACTTGGTGATGATCTACGTGGTGGCGCCTTTTGTGCTCGCCATCCTGACCCTTGCGTCCTTGCTCATTCCCGGGTCCTGGGCTCTGTATGGTTTGGGCATCATTTCCCAAGCGACGATTATCTCCTGGGCCATTCCTATGATTGTGGTGTTGGGCGTCCAATACCTCATCAGCTGGGCGCTGCAAGGCCTCGGCGACCTCGTGGATGTGCTCGACGATGTGCTTCGAGACGTGGACGCTGCCATGGCGAGGGTCGAAGGATTGGTGAACGCACTCACTGCCGCCGTTCTCGATGCGGGTGAAATGCAAGCAATGCTCGACGGGTTGCTGGCTCGCATTGCGGCCCTAACGGACCTCTTGCCACCTGAGGTGACAGACGCATTACACTTGGCGCTCACCCGTGCTCGGGACTTGATTCTGGGCCAGGCAACGACCTTCTTGGCTGCCATGGAACGCACCCATATGCGAGAATCCCTGCAATTTGTCGATGGCTTATCGGCGCTGTCGGACCACGTGCTGCCCTTAGGTGGCTCCATGTCTGGCCTCATGGACCCACAATACGGAGTCTCCACGCAAGTGGCCGCCGCCGTGGGTGCCATGGACGACCAACTGGTGCGAACCCTGGATCAAGTGGACAAAGTCATCACACAAACACTCAGCCTCAAACAAGTGCTGGAAAGCCAAGGCAAGAACGCCTTAGCGTCCTTTGACAATTTGATGAATGGCATTCCCATCGATTTCCAATTGCCCATGACTGTCATGGATCGCCTGTTCCCTGGCACATATGGCGTGCGCATCCGCGATGTGCAAGTGCATGTGGACTTCGATTTGGAGCAAGCTGGGGAGGATGTTCAACAAGTGCTTGGCACCCTCGCCAGCAGCGCCTCCGCCATCGCAGGTGATCTTGTTGACCCCGCGCTCGATGGGCGTATTCCTGGAGGACACATGCCCCTGAGCCCCACGGTGCCCGGCCGCATCCCAACGGGTCTACCCTTGCTGCTTCGCCATGGACGCCTCTCGCACGTGCGCATCAAGCCAACGGCCGCCCACGAAGACGCCTACAAGGATGAATGCGGTCATCCATTGCACGACACATGCCTGCCTCCTGCATTGCAAGGGACTCGCCTCCTGGACGACCCTGAAGAAGGCGCGTCGAACCTTGGCTACAAGTTGCTCCAATACGACGATCCAAAGGAAGTTCAGTGGTTCTCGCACTTCTCGATTCTCGAAGACGGCGTGCGATTCTACCCCGAAACCCGCCTAAGAAAACCATTCGAAAACCAAGGCCCCAACGGCGACTGGATTCTGGAAGTGCCAAACCTCGTCCATGGGCTTGTGGATCCAACGGGATTGAGTCTGCCACCGATTCGAGATGTGCGGCTGGTGTTCAGTCTCGCCGTGCGCCACGACGATGCACTATCTGCCGCTGTTAAGCCGCCTGAACTCTCGGTGACTGAACCTGTTCTGCCAGATGTTGAAGACGTGCTGGATTTGCTCCCAATTGATCTTGGCTCCGTGCTCGGGGATCTAGAAGGAACACTTGCGGACCTCATCGATACGCTCATGGTGCGCATCGCCGCCCTCGACGCCCTTGGAGACACGCTCGCGGACGTGGATTTGGGAGACCCTAGCGCCACGGTAGCCGAACAAGTGGCCGAGGCGCTGCGAGAGATCATCGACCAATTGGCCAGCGCCAACCAAACCATCCAAGCGGTACCCCTGGATGGCGCCGATTTGACCAACCTCGCCCAAGTGCTCACAGGTGCACAAGCAGGCGAATGGGCAGTTGACAATGCGACACTCAGCGCGTACGGCATCGACCCGGCAAAGGTCATTGGTTTGGCAGGTGCCGCAGTCACAGTCATCCCTGTGAGTCCTGACCCATTGATTGGAGGCACCATCGTCTGGCCGTCTAATACGGACACGAGCCTCACGTGGGCAGATGGCGGTTCGTCGGCCACGGCAACCAAGCCCTTGGCATCTGGAACCGGCTCTTTTGCTCCCGCGGACTTCAGTTCCACGCCGCAAATTGTCGGTGACTGGATGGTCCAACTGCCCAGTGGCCTTCCCAACGCAAGTGGCCTAATGGTAGCGCTCCTAGTGATTACCCAGTCGCCCTAATTGCTCTGGGCCTCCTTTTCCTGCTTCTTCACTTCCTGCATGCCACCAAGAGGTCCGGAATGGCAAATGGCAGACCGCCATAATGCCTGCCGCAAGCCCTCGGCCCTGGGGCGCTGGGCGCCACTTTAGATTGACACTTCAACTCGTAGTCACGCGTCTCTTCCGGTGCGGTGCCATTGTGATCCAGAAAAACCCCGAGAGCCCACGCTCCAGCCCAATGCGTGACCAAGGCGCCAAGCCTCATATGGTGTGCTTGAGTCGCCGCGAAAGTGCACCTGATCCCCAACCACCTTCGGGAGGGTGAGCTCTGCAAAGCCATCGGCATTGAGAGCGTCGAAGACTTGTTCTCGGACATCCCCGCAAAACTGCGATTGTCCAAGCTGAACCTACCCGATGGGGAGCCGGAACGCTACCTGGTCAGCCGTCTCCGACGCACCCTTGGCAAGAACAAAACCTACGACACCATGCCGATTTTCCTTGGCGGCGGCATCAAACCCCAACCGGTTCCCGCCAGTGTCCGGGCTGTCATTCACCGCCAAGAGTTGATCAACGCCTATACGCCGTATCAACCAGAGGTCTCCCAGGGCTTGTTGCAGTGTCTCTTCGAGTACCAAAGCCTCATGGCGGACATCACGCGCATGGAAGTGGTCAACGCCAGCATGTACGATGGCCACACCGCCCTCGGCGAAGCTGGGCTCATGGCGTACCGGGTGCACAACAAACGCCCACGCTTCCTCATTCCCTCGGCCATTTCTTGGCAAAAACGCAGCGTCCTGGAAAACTACACCAAGGGTGCTGGCATGGTGATCGAGTCCTACGGCTACGACGACGAAACCGGCGAAGCTGACCTGTTTGACTTGCAAGCCAAACTCGGCGACGACGTGTGCGGAGTCTACCTCGAAAACCCCAATCACTTTGGCATCTGGGAAACTCAAGCCCTCGCCATTGGCGAACTTGCCAAGGCCGCCGGTTCCCTGTTTGTCATGGGAGTCGATCCAACTTCCCTTGGCGTCGCAACGCCCCCTGGCTTGCTCGGAGCCGACATCGTGGTTGGAGAAGCCAGTTGCTTTGGTGGCGCCCCCGCCGCCGGTGGCCCCCTGCTTGGTCTGTTTGGCTGCACCGAAAAACTGGTACGCAAAATGCCCGGCCGCCTCATCGGAGCCACGCTCGATGAAGATGGCAAGCGCGGCTACGTGATGACCCTCCAAGCCCGCGAACAACACATTCGCCGCAGCAAAGCGACCAGCAACATTTGCAGCAACGAAGCACTCATGGCGAACATGGCCGCCATGCACCTGACACTTCTTGGCCGCCAAGGTCTGCGCGACTTGGGCCTGCACAACCTCAAGGTGGGCAACAAACTCGAAAAGATCCTCGAGGCAGCCGGCCTTGAGCGCCGATTCTCAAGTGCTCACTACAACGAAATGGTCACCCGAGTCGTCGACGCTGACAAATTCCACGACGCGATGCTTTCGGCGGGCGTTCACCCTGGCCTTCGCCTTGAACGAGATGATCCAAGCCTCGCCGACTGCATGCTCTGGGGTGCATCTCCAGTGCTCAGCCCCGCTGACTTTTCCAAGCTCGAAGAAGCACTTCTGTCCACCAAGCAGGAGGTCGCCGCATGAGCCAAGACAATGGCCCACTTCGCCCGATGCACTCCCGGATGGTCATCCCACACGACGTTCCGCTCGTCGTGGAAGAAGCCCGTCCCGGCACCACCGGTGTGAGCCTTGGAGAACTCAACGAACCGGACGTTCTCGCAGATCTCGTGCCGGAAGGACTCCGCTTCGACCCCACGCCAGACTCCGGCGACTTTGGCCTCACCGAGCCCCAAGCGGTTTACCACTTCACCAAGCTCAGCCAGAAGAACTTCGGCAACGACACGGCGCTCTACCCCCTTGGTAGCTGCACCATGAAGCACAACCCCAAGGCGTGCGACGAAGTGGCTGCCTGGAGCATGGTCAACCTCGTTCACCCCGACCAAGACCCCCGAACGATTCAGGGCCACTTGGAGGTGTTCTATGAACTGGAACACTGGCTTGCAGAAGTGACTGGCATGGACGCCGTGACCCTGCAACCCGCAGCAGGTGCCCAAGGAGAATTCCTCGGCTGCCTCCTTGCCCGGGCATACCACGAATCCCGAGGCGAAGGCCACCGGGACGAAGTGATTCTTCCCGACACCGCACATGGCACCAACCCAGCCACCGCCGGTATGGCTGGCTACAAAGTCGTCGAATTTGCCAGCAAAGAAGACGGCCGGGTGGACCTAGATGCGCTTCGCGCCGCTGTAAGCGACAAGACCGCATTGTTCATGCTCACCAACCCCAACACCCTGGGCTTGTTCGAGCAAGACATCCAAGAAATTCAGAAAATCATCCACGACGCCGGCGGTTTGCTCTACTACGACGGCGCCAACCTCAACGCGATCCAAGGCAAGGCCCGCCCCGGCGACATGGGCTTCGACATCGTCCACATCAACCTCCACAAAACCTACGCCGTCCCCCACGGCGGCGGCGGGCCCGGAAGCGGCCCCGTGGGTGTCAAGAAGCGACTCCTGCCATTCCTGCCCGTGCCGCGCGTGGTCAAGTCTGCAGATGGCCGCTTTGACGTGGAATACGGCGAAGCTCACCCGGACAGCATCGGCAAAATCAAGGGCTGGTTTGGACAAAGCGCCGCCCTGGTTCGCGCTTACACCTACATGTGCCTGCTTGGTGGCGATGGCATTCAGCGCGCCGCAGAAATTGCCGTCCTGAACGCCAATTACGTCAAGAAGCAACTGGAGGGAACCCTCGACTTCCCGCACCCTGGCCCCAACAAGCACGAGTTCGTGGCCTCGGCTTTGACTCTCAAGCGCACCCGTGGCATCACCGCCGGTGACATTGGAAAGCGACTCCTGGATCACGGCATCCACGCCCCCACGGTCTACTTCCCGCTGATTGTGCCAGAGGCGCTCATGTTCGAGCCCACGGAATCCGAATCCAAGGAAGAGCTGGACCGATTCGTGGACGTGCTCAAGGCCATCGCTGCCGAAGACCCCGCAGTGGTCAAGGGTGCGCCCTACACCACGCCAGTCAAGCGCTTGGATGAAGCCAAGGCAGCCCGAAAACCGGTGCTTCGCTGGCACACCCTCGAGCGCCTAGACGAATGAGCCTCCGCGTCGGCCTCCTCATCAACCCCATCGCGGGCATCGGAGGCGAAGCGGGACTCAAAGGCAGCGACCACGACTGGAAACTCGCCCTTGAACAAGGCTTCAAGCCCCACGCACACGAACGGGCACGGCGGTTCGTGGACGGCCTAGGCACCCACGTTGAACTCGTCTGCCCGCCCGGTGTCTTGGGCCTAGATCTGTTGCCCCGCCTTGAGGGAACCGGCAAGTCCCTTGGAGAAACCACGCCCGAAGACACCCGAGCCGGTGCCATGGCCCTGCGCGATTCAGGGGTCGACTTACTGGTGTTCGTAGGAGGTGACGGCACCGCCTCCGACGTGGCTGCAGCCATCGGCGACACTCTGCCATGCCTCGGGGTGCCGGGCGGCGTCAAAATCACGAGCCCCGTCTTTGCCCACGATCCTGAGGAAGCCGCATGGCTCGTCTCCGAACTGGAATCTGGATTCGAAACCATTGCACGGGATGTGACGGACCTCGACGAAGAAGCCTACCGCGCCGGACGCGTGGAAGTGGTGCTCAAGGGCAGTCTCCGCGTCCCGATGAGTCCGATGATTCAAGGAGGCAAAGTGCCCACCACTGGTGACACGCCCCTTGAGCCTTTGGTGGAACAAGTGCTTCGGGACTGGGACCCAGAAGCAATCCATTTGATTGGCGCTGGAAGTGTTTGCAAGGCGCTCAAATCCCAATTCTGGGGCACGCCAACCCTGCTGGGGGTGGACGCCGTCAAGGGAGATCGCATCGTAGAAACGGACCTCAATGGCCCCGCGCTTGAAGCCCTCGTCTCCTCGCATCCGGGCCCCGTGCACATCTGGCTGTCCTTGATTGGGGGCCAAGGCATGCTCCTTGGCCGAGGCACACAAATTCTCACGCCCGTCGTTCTTCGAGCCGTCGGGTGGAACAATCTCCATGTCCTTGCACCCCCAGAGAAATTACTGGGCCTTCGGGGCGTGCACGTGGACAGCGGAGATCCAACCTGGGATTCCGAAGCGCCCCCTTACATACGCATCATCAGCGGGTACAACGAAACCCGCCTCGTGCGCGTCCTTCACGGACCCTCGGGATGAATGCAACGGTGCCGTCGCGTTCATGAACTTGGCCGGGTCCAAGGGGCCCATGGACATTGAGACTGCAACCGCTGAACCGATCAGCCCCATCAGTTGCACCATTGAGGCACGAGGCCTGCGCGTCACCCAAGACAAACCCACGGAACTTGGCGGCCACGACGAAGGCATGATGGCCTCCGAATTGCTCCTTTCAAGCCTCTTGGCCTGCCAGTTGTCCACGTTCTACAAGGTTGCCAAAAAGCGCGGCAAAGAGGTCCGCGCCATCCGCATCAAGGGCGACTTGGAATTTGATGACGCCTCCGACATCAGTGCCATTCGCTTGCACTGGACCCTAAACGCCGACGATGGCACAGACACCCTGCTGAAGCTCACGGACCGCGTCTGCACCATCAGCCGCGCCCTCAAAGTGCCCGTCTCTTGGACCTACGAGATTTCTGCGCCTGCTGCCAAAGCCAGATCCAGGTAAGAATCCAAGAACCGGTCGGCGCCAGACAGGCCGAGGTCCTTGATGGCTTGTTCAACCCTGGCTCCGGCGCCGGCCAGGTCTTCGCTCAATTGCTCCACTTCGGCAAACCAGCCAAGCCCTTCCACGTTGTCCAAGGCCACGGACACATCGCCAAGGCTCCAGTGCTCCCGCCGCTTGCGCACGCCTGCGGCCACGTCAAACCCAAGTGCTTGCATTTGAGGCAACGGGTCCACGTCCACATTCAACTCCAACTCCTCTCGGGCCTTCAACTCCGACGCCACCCGGGCGCCCTTGAATGTGGTTCGCCACTTGACATCAGGGCTGGCCTTGCCTCCCTCGTCCACGTCGCAGACGGCACGCACGCGAAACGCTTCATCCGCTGAGGCCAAGTCTCGACACGGGTGGCGAAGATACCAATCCGTCTGCTCAACAACACCGCCCGGGACCGCGCCCATGCGTCGCAATCGGTCGCGAAGGGCCGCCGGTGACAGCAGCAACAGCTTCACTTCCACTTCAAACACAGGCCCTGCCACTAGGAAGCGGCTAACAAGGGCATCGGACTTCGACGACCCATGCGCCACAGGGGGTTCTGGTTAGTGCTCTGCATTCTCCTGAGCGCATCGCTTTCCGGTTGCTTCGATCCGCATCGAGTGGCCGTGGCTAAATCCACCCTCGAAAGCAGCGACTTGACCTGGAATGTCACCCATTTTCCACAAAAGGGCGGGTCGTTTGGAGCCAAAAGTATCGAGACCCTCTACAGCCACGAACCAACCACGTCAGACCCTCCCTTCGGCGGCCTCCTGCAAGTTTTCAGTTTTAGAGGCGGAGAGCGCCAAAGCACCTCCGAACTGCTTCGATTCACGCGAGAAGTGATTGACGAAGCCATCGAGCGCGAAGGCATCCGAGTCGATTCTCGAGAAGATAGAGAAGGAAGCCGCACCCTTCGAAATGGCGTCAAGACAAAGTGGTTCAACCACGAAGGCGCCATCCGAGACGCCAGTGGCAACCTCTTCGACGAAGACGACATCACCGTCCGCATCCACGCCGAAGTCGGCGTCGACGGCAAAAGCAGCACCTCATTCGTCGCCATCGCCTTCGTGCAAGTGGCCAGGGAAACCGATGTGCTGCCCGGCCTCGGTGGCCGAGAAACCGACCAACGCACCTGGTTCGAATTGGTCGCCGATCCAAAAGGCACCGTGCGCGGTGCAACCTACTCCAACCCCGACAGGGGATTCATCTACAACCTGAGGACTCATGCCTGAAGCAGCCAGAATCGCCGCCGGCCCACGAATTCGAGAATGGGCGCGACGCAACAGAGCCGACGATTGGCTCGCCGCACGATGGGTCCACATGGCTCGCTACTACGAGACCAGCGGAGCCGAAGCCACCAAAGAACGCGGCTTTTCGTCTCGGTTCCTTGACGGCCTCGTCCACAAGGCACCCCAATATCTTCGCGTCAACCCGTTGCGCATCCGTCCCCAAGACCTGCGCAAACGCCTAGAAGCACGCGGATTCAACCTCGGCGCCACTGACTTAGATCGCAACGTCATGCGTGTGCGCGAAGCACCCATCAGCATCGGGGCAACCCAAGAGCACTTGCTCGGCATGACGACTCCCCAAGACTTGGCCAGTGCCGCAGCACCCATCGCCCTGGGCGCCAAGCCCGGCGAAGTAGTTGCCGACCTCGCCGCTGCGCCAGGTGTGAAAACGCTGCACGTGGCGGGAGACATGAAGGACAACGGCCTCATTGTCGCTGCCGAACCAGACGAAGACCGTCTGCGCGCCCTCAGCTTCAACCTAGAACGGGGCGGCGCCAGTTGTGCCGTCTGGCACCACACTCCAGCACAGGAATTGCCCGGTGAAGCCTGGGCAGACCGCGTCATGCTGGATGCGCCGTGTACTGGAGAAGGGACCATTCCAAAGGACCGCAAACGCAAGCGCGGCCGCCTGGACGAAATTGGAACCCTGTCAACCCTTCAAGAAGAGCTTCTGGAGGCCGCCGATCGGGTCCTCAAACCCGGCGGAACCCTCGTTTACGCCACGTGTACCTTTGCGCCTGAGGAAAACGAAGCCCAAGTGCAAATGATGCTCGACTCTGGCTACACCATCGAGCCCTTGCCATTCGACAAATGCGGCGGGACGCCCCTGCTGCCTGGCATCACCGAATGGCCCGGCCTCGAATTATCGGACGACGTGGCCATGGCGCGTCGATTCCTGCCCGGCATTCACCCAACCCTTGGCTTCTTTGTTGCCAAACTTCGCAAGGAGGACGCCTAATGGTACGCCAACCCACCCACGATGAAGAACAAGAAATCATGGGTTTCTTCAATGCCGCCGAAAAGGGCCTCGCCCGCAAGGTGCTAGGAGACCGGGGCCTCGCGATCCATGACGGCGAATCCCGCGTGGTCAGCCTCGTTCCCAAGGACCTTTGGAAACAACCAGAAGACCTTTGGGCGCTCGCTGCCGGCGGTGGGCTCCCCATCGGCGTCATGGACGAAGATGGCTTTGGCTTAGACTTGCAAGGCAGCATCATCTGGGCCCGAGAAACCCGCGCCCAAGTGGTCCGGTGCTCAGAACAAGCCACGCGCATGTTCCTCTACAGCAAGAACATCCTCGGTGACAGCGTCGAAGGGTTCGACCGCAAACTCACCCACGGGGACGCTTGCGTGGTTGCAAACGTGCGCGGGGAAGGGATAGGATTGGGCCAAGTGGTCGGCAAGTTCAAGGGCCAGACCGAAGCTGTCGCTCCTCTTCATGACCTTGGGGCCTACCTCCGAGACCAGTGACCCGGCCGACCTTGCCTACGCCATCATCGTAGCCACGCGCCCCGCCGACGGTCAAACCGAATTTCTCATGGTGCGCCACAAAGAGCGCGGCTGGGAACTTCCCGGAGGCAAAGTAGAGGACACCGAAGGCCCGGTTCACGCGGCGCTTCGAGAGTTTCGGGAAGAAACCGGCCACCTCCTGTCCGAGCCCAAATTCGTATTGAAGCTCAAGAAGGAAAACGGCACGTGCTTCGTCTTCAAGGGACACATGGGCGCCAAGGTTCAACCCGTTCATGCCGAGGAAGCTATCCGCGACATGCAATGGTGCCGGGAATTGCCGCCCGTGGATCAATTGGCGTTCCCTGATGATCCCTACGAAGAAATGGGCGAATTGCTGGGCCTGAAGTTCCGGCCTTCCGTCCAAAGCGCCTAAGACCTCGAGTGGCCGTCGATGACTGTGCTTAGCCCTCAGCATGAATGTGAAGCATCCACGGACTCCCAGTGGAACCTCCTTAGCATCTGTGAAGACGGAAGTGTTGGTGGCAGCGACATCGCCATCATTGTCGGCGTGCTGGTGCTCGTGGCCGCCGCGTCCGTGGGCATTTGGTACTGGGTCCGCAGCCGCATGGACGAATAGCTTCGCTCAGCCAGGCGCCCCTTGAGCCGCCGCGGGTCGCATCACGATGAACAAGCCACCGGCAACCATCACCAACACAGGCGACCAACCCGGGATGGGTGCCCCCAACACAACGGCGCCAAGGGCTGCTATGGTGATGCCCCCAACGAGCCGAATTTGCTGAATCGGCAAGCGACCCCTTGGTAAGTGAACCACCGCGAGAATGCTTGCCCATGCAACCGCAGCAGCCAACAGGCTCGCCGTCAGGGGATCCACAAGACCACCTCCGCGATGCCTGCAAGCCCAACCACGAGCAAGGGTAAGGGTGCGTGGCCAAGGCGAGGCAAGCGCAGCCCCGCAACCTCGGCGCCGATCAGAAACAACACCACGCCAACCGCCTTCGGAATCACGTGAAGGCGCACCGCGTCACCCAGCGCCATGCCAATCCACGCCGCCGCAACGGTCGCAAGAATGGACAGCAACGCGATTCCAGCCAGGGCACGATAATCCTGGGCCGTGTGCGCCCTGCCGCCGAATGCCTGGTATGCAGCAATCCACGCGCCCGCGCCCGACACCACGGTCAAACCAACCACAACAGCAGCGCCAATGCTCGACAAGGCGCCCGAAGCAGCAAGCAACAAAATGGTGCCATCCACCGCGCCCAAACTCGTCATCAGCAACAAGTTCATGGCGTGGCCCTTAGTGGACTCCTCAGCCTTGTTTGGCAATGGTTTCATGCCGCAGGCAGCGGAAGGGGCGATCACAGCACTGGCTCTTGGTTTCTTGCCGAACGGGCGCATCATTTGACACCTCCATCGCGACAAGCGTCGCAGAAAGGGTCTATGCGCGCTCGTCGCAGAAGCACACATTCATGCGCTTCACAATCGCGACCTGGCACTTGCTGGCACAGCGCGTCATGCGCGGGTGCATCAGCTTGGCCAAGCCGGTCACGAAGAGTCCATTCTTGACGCCAGTATATGACAACTCTGGATACACCCCTCAATGAACACAACCGCACAACACCCGCCCCCAACACACGTGGACCCATCAATACCGAGACCCGAACGCCCAAGAGCCCCCACCACTCGGCGCCGCCGTGAACCGCAAGGCGATCCTCTGGGCCATCACCCTCGCCACCGCCGCAACCCTCGTCGAAACCGGCACCATCCTCGGCAACAGCCAACCCGGCCCCCGCATCGGAATCACCGCATTCCTCGCCGTCCTCGCCCTCACCGTCCTCACCGTCGGCAACGTCGAATGGTACCTACGACGCACAACAAAACCCGCCGACTATCAAGGAACCTGCCCCGTCGGTGAATCCTGCGAAGACTGCGGCGCCTTCAACTACAAACCCCGTCAAATCTGCCGAAGTTGCAAAGCACCCGTCAATCAAATCGTAGCAGAAACCTAACCAAAAAAACACCCCACAACCGCCCAAACTGGCCGCATCGATACCAAACGGTTATGATGGGGTTCTATGTCGGCCGCCAAGTCCCCACCGCTCCCTTGGTGTAGTGGCCAATCATGATGCCCTTTCAAGGCGTCGACTCGGGTTCAAATCCCGGAGGGAGCACTACCTATACCCTTCAATCTCGGTGATTGAGGTTCTTTTTTCTTTTGTGGCGTGACTGCCAATGCTGGCGCCTATTTCCTGGCGACTTTACAGAATTACAAATTGAAGCGGCCCTCGCCGATCGCTTACTGGAATGCCACGTGGCTGATGCCGTGCGCGTGGAGCTAGACGATGGATCGGTTCGACGAATGCAAGAAGGT
The DNA here is from genome assembly GCA_041623015.1 of Thermoplasmatota archaeon. GTDB lineage: Archaea > Thermoplasmatota > E2 > JACPAO01 > JAHFTW01 > JANQNI01. The sequence goes on from JBFJXT010000010.1 coordinate 19,311, forward strand.
GCCCAAGTCGTCGCTTCCAGGGTGGGTTGTTCTGAGAAAACCGTTCGACGTAGCCTCAACAAATTATCCAACGTAGGCTTGCTTGATTGCGCAAAGGTCGCCGGGCGTGGCTACGTCCAATGGATCTCCAAGTAACTCTCCTTGCTTGGTCTGGGATTTGGCTTGTCTTGACATCGCTTTGCCTCCCGCCAAGGCCCAGGAAGCACTGCCGTTTGGCGCATCCCTGTAGTAACTGGCGCCTAAACGGACGTTGCTTCCTGCTTCTGGTGGCGGCTTTGAGGCAAACCGATGTCCTTCAAAGACAAGCCAAACCCCAGAACCAATTCTTCCACCAAGGAAGCACGAGCCCTCGCATGGGATGAAGAAACCACGCGAATCTACCTCCCAGTCCGCTACTCCGCCTGGCTCACCGGAGACCTCGGAAAACAAATTGATACGGAACTCAACCGACTCCTACGCGAAGCATTGCCCTCCGTCGTCATTGCATCCAGGCGCGTCGTAGGGGGCTTCATGATTCTTGCCAAAGAACACCC
>JBFJXT010000011.1:0-18981 GCA_041623015.1 Thermoplasmatota archaeon
GCAAAACCACAACGCCTGGTGGCCTCCAGATTGCAAGGCGTCCACATGGACCGAATCGAGGCTCTTTGCAGCGACTGTGTGGCCGGGAATGCCGGCGCGCTCCAAGCACTGAGCCGCAATGGCACCCGAAGTGACCCCGTCCGCGTCGATGTGGTGCACGACGGTAATGGCGCGGCCGGCTTCCGCTTGTGATTTGAGCCACTTCGCTGCGCGGCGCGCTCGTTCCAGCAAGGGCTCGGGGACACCGGGCAACTCCACGGTGCCGCGAGGCCTGCCTTGGCCAAAAAGGGCGGGGAGGGGGCCGCGGAGGTGAAACGATTCGACAATACCACCCAAATGCTCAAAGGAAACGAATTGGCTTCACAATCGATGCGTGTTTGGATTGTCTTGATATTGCTGCCCTTCGCAGGGTGCCTCGATTCTGAAAAATTGCCACCAGAATCCCTGGATTCACGGTCTGCTCAGACCTTTGCCGAACTTGGCGTGATTCGCCCCATAGAACTTGGCATTCCAATCGTACAATCTGGCATGTGCGATGGTGCGTGCGCAATTGACGTCGCTGTGCCAGAACTGGAGCGAGGGGATGCCATGGAAGTCCACCTATCATGGGATGGGACCAAGACAACCTTGACTTCAAGCACCCCCGGCGCCACGCGAGGCTTTGACTCCATGCGCTGGCTACTCAATCAAACGGGCGAATCGAGCATTGAATTCACGGCCAACGGCGAGGTCTCCGTCCGCGCTCGGCTCCTGGGCCCGGACCTGCCATTTCTAGGTCGCAACGAATTGCTTCCCAACATTGTCACCTATGCGCCGGTGCAAATCGACTTTGGATTCTGTGATCACGTGGAAACCGTTGAACAAGGCGCAAGCCGCTGCCTTCGATTTGGCAACGCCATTGGAAACACCGGCGATGGACACCTCCAAGTGGAATTACCCATGGAGCAAGGCGTCCTGACGCCGGCTGGGCTGGGGTCCTTTGACCAAATCATCAGCCTCAGAGACGGTGGAGAAACCCGCCACACGGTAGGCAATGCCGTCTTCCACTTCACGCACATGCACTTCCATTACGACGGCTTTGCCCGCTTCAGCCTCTACGAGTACGATGAAGACACAGGCCTCCGGGGGGCCCTCGCCGCCGAGCACAAAAAGAGCGGATTTTGCTTCCTAGACTGGGGTCCCATGCAAGAACCGGACCGAGCCCCGAGCGAAGGCGGCTACGCCGAGGCCTATTGTCTTGCGCCCAATTACACCGGTTGGAGCATGGGCGTTTCCAAGGGCTGGTTTGATTTCTACTGGCGTACCCTCACGGACCAGTACGTGGATGCCGACGGCGTGCCCGACGGGACCTATGAATTGGTTAGCACCGCCGACTGGAGTGACAGTCTCTTGGAAGTCGATGAGTCGGACAATTCCGCAAGCACAGTCATCCGAATTCTAGGCGACCAGGTGGAGGTCCTAGAAAGCCGGGGACACTTTGTCATGCCTGATGGCACACGAAATCTCTAGGGCTCCAAGGTGCAGCGGCGGGTCGCGCTAGCTCATGAAAACCGGGTCCGTGACGATCGGCAACTCAACGGTGAGGCCATCAAGCACAACGCCCGTGGGGACGCGCTCGGCGTTGCCAAAGAACATGGGCTCAATGGAGCTGATCATCAAGTACAGTTGTTCCCCAGCGGCCAATTCGGTTCCAACGCCGCCAAGCTCCATCTCGAAGTCAATGGCGCCGGTGTTGGGGCCCGAGGTGCGCAGGGGGCGAACTTGGTCATCGACAATGTGCTCCAACAGCCCATCCGTGCGGGCAATTTGCAGGCTGAAGTAGACGATGCTGTCCTCTCCGGGACTTAGAATTGAGCCCTTGAGGGTGGGAATACCTGCGATGATGGTGTCTGCATCGGGACTCAGCAATTCCACGGGGACAAGAGACCCGGCACCGGCGCCTTGAGCAATGGGGAACGGCCCTCCAAGATCGAAGGATTGCGTCACGGTAGAAGGAAGCGGCCACTCATCACCGACGATGGCGCGGTCGTCCTCAAGGCTCACGCAGAAGCGGGGCCCAAGGTTCACGTCCAAGTCAAGAAGCCACTTTTGGTGCCAGCGAATCTCAAGGTCTGCTTGCTCGCCGCAGGGACGGCTACCGGGGGCGCCTTGCAAGCCAACGGGGAACGGCGCATTGCCCGGTGCGAGGGCTTCCGAGTTCAAGCTGTGTCCTTGGTTGTGGGTGTACAACGCGGTCGGGGCACCGGTGGCATTGATGGCCAAGTGGTTCCACACGGCGTGATTGAGCGGGAACAAGGTATCCGACATGCCTTGCACCAATAGCGTCGGGATGGTGATGCCGCCGGGGTAGTATTCGGGGCTGGCGCGATTGAATCCATCCACGAGATCTGGCACTTGGCCAAATTGTCCCGCAGGCAATTCATTCGACGCGGCGGCCCAGACGAATCCCTTGTGGAAATCGTCACTGAACACCACACTCTGCTGGGCGTTGCCTGCGCCATAGAACAGGTCCACCCAGCCGCTCTTGATGGCGCCGCCGGGAGCCAATGCGGTTGTGATGTTGTGCCAGGTAATCTCGGGAACGATGGCGTCGAGGCGGTCGTCAAATGTTGCCGCCATGAGTTGGAACGCGCCCGCGTAGGAGTATCCAATGCCCCCAAGCACCGGGTCGCGCTCCGTTTCGTTCTCCATGAGCACCCAGTCCCAGGAGCTGATTTCATCAATCAATGCGATGGCGTCGCGCACCTCGTACTCGGGGTGCATGAATCGAACATCAGAGTCGTCTCGGGCGTCTCCGTGGCCGCGCTGATCATAGCTGACCACGCCAAAACCGGCGGCGATGTAGTCCTTGGCGCGGTCGTCCGCGGACCATTTGCTGCCGGTGAATCCGTGACTCTGAACCAGGACGGGGAACTGAACGCTGGCGTTGGCAATCGCCGGCTTGTAGACCGTGATGGGAATCATGTGGTCGTCAAAGGTGGGCAATTCCAGCAGGGTCTTGATGGAGGCGCCGTCGTTGGGATGCCACGGAATGGGTGGGGCGGGCGGAACAATCGTGTCGTTCACCGGGGTTGGGTCTGCCACAATGGGGTCTAAGATTGGTTCCGTGTCCTCGGTTGATTCTTTGTCGCCGCCAATACAACCTGCTAGTCCAATCACCATCAACGCGAGGGCAATCGCTACAGGGCGCATCCAAACCATGGGCTTCGACGGGCGCATTGCCACTTAATCCTTGGCGGCCGCCTGATGATTCCCGTGGCGGGTCTGAAGCCTCTTATCAACCACCGCTTCCTCGCGCCATTTGCCATGGCCGTGGACCCAGAACTGTCCAAGATGTTCGATCTCGCATTCTTTCGCGACAACGGGTGGGTGCGCCGCGACTGCCCCACCTGCAAGGATGCCTTCTGGACCCTCGAAGCCGACCGGACCCTCTGCGGCGATTCTACGTGCGAGGAATACCAATTCTTGGGCAACCCCCTGACGGACAAGCCTCTTGATTTGGCCGCCATGCGCGAAGCGTTCCTGTCCTACTGGGAAGGCCACGGACACACCCGCGTCCCCCGCAACCCCGTGGTGGCCCGCTGGCGCGATGACCTGTACCTGAACATCGCAAGCATCGCCAACTACCAACCCCACGTCACCAGTGGCGAAGTGCCGCCCCCGGCCAATCCACTCGTGGTGAGTCAGCCCTGCATTCGCCTCAACGACCTATCCAACATCGGCCGCAGTGGCCGCCACTTTTCGTGCTTTGAAATGATGGGCCACCACGCCTTCAACAGCAGCGAATGGGGAGACTACTACTGGACCGAGGAATGTGTCTCCAATGGCCACAAGTTCCTGACTGACGGCCTCGGCCTCGACGGCAGCCGCATCACGTACAAGGAAAGCATGTGGAACGGCGGCGGCAACGCCGGCCCTTGCTTCGAAGTGTTTGCCGGCGGCCTCGAAGTGGCAACCCTCGTGTTCATGTGCCTCGAAGTGGACGACGACGGCCCCTTCGAAATCAAGGGCGAACAGTACCGCATGATGGACTTGCGCATCATCGACACCGGCTGGGGCCTAGAGCGCCTTGCCTGGGCCAGCACCGGCACGCCCACCGCTTACGACACGGTGTTTCCTGAAGCGATTGCGCACATCAAGGGCCTCGCCACCGTGCCAATCGCCGACGACGAGCGCAGCCAACGCCTCGTAGAGATGCACGCCCGGGTTCAAGGCGTCTTGAATCTCGACGTGGGCACCAGCCTCGATGTGCTTCGCCAAGAAGTGGTGGAACGCATGGCCGAACACGGCATCGAGACCACCAGCGATGAACTGGAATCGGTCATGACGCCCATCGAGGCCATGTACGGATTGTCCGATCACCTGCGCTGCCTCAGCTTCATGGTGGGCGACGGCGTGGTTCCGGGCAACGTCAAGGCGGGCTACCTCATGCGGCTCATGTTCCGCCGCGCCTTCCGCTACCAAGCCCAATTGGGCATCGACACGCCACTGTCCGAGCTTCTGGCTTGGAACATGAAGCGCCTGCTCGATCAATTCCCCGCCTTCGAAGGCGCCATTGGCCGCGCCCAGGAAATGGCAGACCTTGAACTAGAACGCTACAACGAGAGCCGCGAACGTGGCCTTCGCCTGGTGGAGCGCACCCTGCAAAAGAAGCCGGTGCTCACCGTGGACGACCTCGTGGAGTTCTACGACACCCACGGTCTTGGACCCAACACCGTCGCCGACGCGGCAGCCAAGATGGGCATCACCGTGGATGTGCCAGACACATTCGACGCCCTCATCGCGGAGCGCCACGGCAGCGAGAAGAAGGTCAAAGCGAAGACCCTCGTGCCCGCTGAGGTTCCCGCCACGCGCCGCATTTTCTACGAAGATGAAGGCCAATGGCAGCAAGAATTTGAGGCGGAAGTGACGTGGGTTGGAAACAAGGACAAAGAGTCCGTCATCACCCTCTCCGAGACCTGCTTCTTCCATGACACAGGTGGCCAACCTGGAGACCAAGGCGTTCTGCGCCTCGCCGATGGCACCGAGATCAAGGTCGTCAACACGAGCAAGGACGGCGACCACTGTCTGCATCACATTCAAGGGGACGCGCCCGCAATTGGCACCAAAGTCATCGGCCAAATCGACTGGGACTTGCGCATGGATCACACCCGCAGCCACACGGCGACGCACATCATGAACCAGACCGTTCGCCGCGTCCTTGGTGCACACTCCTGGCAAGCAGGGACTCAGAAATACAGCGATTGTGCCCGCGTGGACATGACGCATTTCCGTCGTCCAACCCGCGAGGAACTGCACCAAATCGAAGTGATGGCCAATCAAATCGTCATGGATGGCCGACCGGTCATGCGTGAGTGGTGGAAGCGCCACGAGGCCGAAGCCAAGTGGGGCATGCAGCTCTTGCAGGGTGGCATTCCCAAGGGTACGGACGTTCGCGTGGTTCGCGTGGGTCCGGCGCCTGGCTCCAGCGACGACTCCGATTACGACGTGGAATACTGCGGTGGTACACACTGTTCGAGCACGGGCCAAGTGGGCCCCATCAAGCTCTGGCGCACCGAGCGCATCCAAGACGGCGTTGAGCGATTCGAATACTCTGCGGGTGCTCACGCGGTGGGTCGCTGGCAAGGGGATGAAACCCTGCTTCGTGACGCAGCTACCGCCATGCAAGTGTCTCCTTCGGAAGTGGCTCGCTCGGCGGCTCGTTTCTTCGACGAGTGGAAAGAGCGTGGAAAACTCGTGGAAGAGTTGCAGAAGCAACTGGCCGAACTCAAGGCCGAAGCCGCTGCGGGTGATGCCGAAGAAATCAACGGCGTTCGCATCATTGTCGACGGCGCACTTGACCCTGGAGCCTTGCAGAAGACTGCTGCCAACTTGGTGGCCGAGCCAAAAACCATCGCGCTCCTCGCGGCTCCCGCTGGGCCCACGGTGCGCTTGCTGTTTGGACGCAGTGCTGACGTAAACCTCGATATGGGCGCGCTTCTTCGCGAGGTGGGCTCCATCATGGGCGCCAAGGGCGGCGGACGGCCGGATTTCGCTCAAGGAGCCGGTTCGGATTCAGACAAGCTGGGAGCTTGCTTGGACGCTGCGCTTGCTGCGGTCAAGGCGAAACTCGCATAACAAATCCTGCCCGCACCGGGAGCTGATGCATGGACCAATTGATCCGTGAGGTCGAGCGGAGCGAGTGCCTCACTTGATGCCGGATCGACCGAGGGCGGTCGCTGGACATGGGTACCTTGCTTCGTGAAGTGGGGCCCGTCATGGGTGCCAAAGGCGGCGGCCGACCTGACTTTGCGCAAGGGGCAGGATACGATCCGAGCCAACTCGATGCCTGTCTTGGTGCCGCCGTTGATGCGGTGAAGGCAAAGCTCGCTTAGGGCATAATCGAGGCCGATGGTGGCACCCACTCGACGCACGGCGCCGCCTGGAAAATGCGCATAGCTAATGGAGAACCGTCGCACTGGGGTCATATGCGGTGATTCTGTTGCACAGTTGGTTCACTATGATTACGCGCACCGCAACCGCCGCGATTGCCCTGGCCCTATTGGCTGGGTCTCTCGCCCTTCCTAACCTTGCTCCGGCTGACGACCTCGTTGGCACGCCTGAATTCTCGGCGCTACAATCCAGTCTCATGGCCCATGAAGGGTTCCTAGGCCTCGCTCCGGCTCTCGACGACAGCAACATTCTGCACGCCGCATTCTCAGGCGCTGCTCCCAGCGATTCCTTTGCGGCCCTCGTGCCGGCGGGTTGGAGCCTCAAGCTTCACCCCGATCAAGCCATCGAGCGCCTCCGCCTCGAAGTGGGATCCGTCACGGACATCGATGACTTGACCCAGCGCCAACGCGACAGCGTGCCTCCGATTCCCGAAGACGCCGTGGGAATTGGCCCGGGCTCGCCCATTTTGCAAACCATTCCTGGCGAAGGCACCTACATTTGCACCGCCAATTACGTCTTTGAATCCGGAGGCAAGGTCTACCTCGGTAGCGCCGGGCACTGCTTCCTTCCTGCTGACAAGAAAGCTACCCACGGATCCGGTGCGGACTACAATGCCAACAACGTGGTGGTCGAGGTGTGCTACGATTGGTGCTACTTTGGCGGACAACTCCAAGGGTTCCTCGGAGACATGGCCACGCTTGGCACCGTCGCTTACGCCCGACAAACCGGTACCGGTGGTGACATCGGCAATGACTTTGGTGTCGTAGAAATCCCAAGCAACCTGCACCACCTCGTTCGCGCTGAAATGCCCATGTGGGAAGGCCCCACCGGCGCTGATGGCAACGAAGGCATTGGCTCGCCCGTGGTCCACTACGGAAACGGCATCGACGCAGGCACCGTGTTTGCAAGCAAGGGCCGCGCAGGCACTAGCCTTGGAGATGGAGATTCCAAGAGCTGGCAAGCCAACATCATGATCAACGGCGGCGACAGTGGATCCGCCATTAACCATGGCTGGATTGCGGCTGGATCTGATGTGCTTGAAGGCACAGACGCCCTCGGCATCATCACCCATGGCTTGGTGACGGGCGGCATCCCCCTTGGATGGGGAACCACCATTGAACAAGCAATCACCATGGCTGGACAGGCCAACCTGAACCTTGACTTGCTGCTGGAAGGCGAAACCCTCGGCGATAGTGGCCCTCCGCCGGTATTGACGAAGGTCCACGTTTCGGCCATTGATACCGCTGCCGGCCACACCTCCAATGGCGGCCACTTCCTAGACACGACGGTCACTGTGGTGGACGACCAAGGCGCCGCTGTTGCTGGCGTGCTGGTGAGTCTCGATGTGGATGCTGCGGGGCGCGCCCTTGGCGGCTCTGGCACCACGGATGCGCTTGGAAAGGTGACCATCAACGTGCAGCACAAGAAGGCGGGCCACGGAACGTGGGACAGTTGTGTCACCGGCTTGTCAGGCACGGGACTTCAGTACGATAGTGCTGCCAACGTGGAGACCTGCCAAGCACACACGGTGTCCTAATCGCTCCGGGACCCGAACCCAAGGCCCACGGGCTCATCACCCGGGCTTGGGTTGCTACTTCGTTTCACCCGCTTTTCCTTCCCTTTCTTCCTTGAATCCCTGGGTCTCGATGCCGAGATGCCCCGGCTTTGGACTCACGCATCGCCTCTTGGGCGATGGCCTGAATGAGGTCGTGAAACAACCACCGATGGACTGGGTAGAGCGCCTGCCAATACAAGATTCCAGGCACTCCTTTGGGCTCAAAAAATGCCGTTTGAATCAAACGACACCGCTCCGGGCCAAGGGGCTCAATGTTGAATTCGAGCCAAGCGCGGCCGGGCAATTTCATCTCCGCTCGCAGCCGCAACAAGCGTGGAACATCCAGCGCTTCGACTCGCCAAAAATCTAGGGCGTCCCCTGGTGCCAAAAGGGTGCGGTGGCGCCGACCCCGACGAAGCCCAGGTCCTCCAATGGCGCGGTCCAGGGCGCCTCTTGCTTTCCATGCCCAATTCCACGCGAGCCAACCTCGCGTCCCTCCGAGACTTGCCAGCACAGCAAACACGGCGCTGTCTGTGGCCGCGATGTCGAGGGTTCGGGTTTCCTGCTTCAAATTTCGCTCGTCTACCAATTGATACCGGGCAGAAGGCGAGGCCTCCGATGCGTGGGCCTGGTTTGCGGGGCTTGAGCGGGTGCCCATTTGATGGGTCTGGGGCCCACCGGCACCACTCCATCGCGCCTCAACAAGGTCCTCTTCGGTGCGCTGCAAAGCGCGTTGAATCGCTTCGTCAAAACCCATGGGCTGGAGGTGAGGAAAGTGTCGCCGGGATGCCGAAAGGTCTGCCAATAAGGGAGCCCGGGCACCATCAATAATCGGGACTGCGAGTCGATTGGGAATCGGTGTGATGAACCCAACCCAACGCGCGGCAAGCCCCGGAGCAAGCAAGGGCGTTGGAATCATGAGACGATGACGCAACCCCCGGATGACCGCGTATCGTTGCATCATGTCCGCAAAGGACAACGCCTCGCCGCCAAGGTCAACGACACCAAGCGGTCCCGCCTGGAGTGCCGCTTGTAGGTATTGCAGCACATCATGAATCCCAATGCAATGCACTTGGTTTCGGGTCCATCGCGGAGTCACCATTAGGGGCAATCGTTCACTGAGGTAGCGAACCATTTCGAAACTGGCGCTTCCGCTTCCGAGAATCGGCCCTGCTCTGAACTCCGTCATGGCCAGCTTCTTGGCAAGCAATCGCCCCACTTCGGCTCGGCTTGCCAAGTGCTCCTTGGCGGCGGATACTGGTTGCAATCCTCCGAGGTAGATGCAGTGGCGGGTGTGGATGTTGGCGGCAAAATTCTGGGCGGCTTGCGCTTCGGATTTGGAAAAATCGCCGGGGCTCGCCATACTGTGCACGAGGTAGTAGGCGGCGTCGAAGGTGGGCAATTTTGTGAGGGTGTCTGCCTCCAAGAGGTCGCCTTCGTGGATAGTGACGCGACGGCTCCAGGGCCGGCCTTGGGCTTTGGTTCGGTCTCGAACCAAGACGTGAACGTCATGGCCCGCTTCGATAAGCCTAGGTGTGAGCCTGCCGCCCACGTATCCCGTCGCGCCGGTTACCAGAATGCGCACATTGTTTCTTGGGGGCTCCGGGGATTTAGGCGTGCTTGGTAGGGCACCCGTGCCCCGCTTTGTTTGTTGCCGCGCCTTTCAAGGGCACTGTGTGTTCGTGCGCCTCATGCAGTATGCGGTCCTCTATGGTTCCACAAGGCAAGATCGGCAGGGGATTCGTGCCGCGCACTTCATGGTTCGACACTTAGAGGCACGTGGGCACACGGTTCGGCTCTTGGATGCGTGGACGTTGGATTTGCCAATGCTCGATTTGATGTTCAAGGAATATGAACCGGGAGAGGCGCCGGGTGAGATGCAAAAGGCGCACGACGTATTGGTCGCCGCCGACGGCTTGGTGGTGGTCTCCGGCGAGTACAACCATTCGGTTCCGCCCGCCATGAAAAACCTCCTCGACCACTTCCAGTCTGAATATTTCTTCAAGCCCGCGGGCATTTGCACGTACTCTTCTGGCGCGTTTGCCGGGGTCCGCGTTGCTGTTCATTTGCGCGTGATTCTTGGAGAATTGGGCATGGTGACGCCGAGTGTCATGTTTGGCATCAGCCGCATTGCTAATGCCCTCACAGAAGATGGTGCGGACGCCACCGAGGCTGGCGATTGGGATCGTCGCGTGGGGAGGTTCCTTGATGAATTGGATTGGCACACGGATGCCATGAAGTCCAAACGAGATCGAGACGGAACCCCGTACTGAGTGCCTTAGCCTCGCGCTGAACCTTGCCACAAGCTATCATGAAGGCATGCCGGCATGCGCCCTTGTGCATGTCTCTGGCCTAGCCGCTCTGAATCCCGGCGCGTCCCTGGAACCCTTCGAGTATGAGCTTGAAACCGGGCCAGGCGAGGTGCTGATTCGCGTGTCCCACTGCGGCATTTGCCATTCTGATGTTCATTTGGTGGATGGAGACTGGGGTCGACAAGGATTCCCTTTGGTTCCCGGCCACGAAGTGATTGGCACGGTGGAGGAAATTGGAGCCGGCGTCGATACGCTAGAAGTAGGCGATCGGGTAGGCCTTGGCTGGCAATGTGGCGCTTGCCACACATGTGACTACTGCCTTCGAGGCGACCAGAATTTGTGCAGCAAAAACCGGGCTACTGCAATGAGTTATGGTGGCTTTGCGGACCTTGTGAAGGCCGAGGCGCCGCTGGTGTTCAAAATCCCAGACTCCTTGTCCTCGGCCCAAACGGCGCCGATGCTGTGCGGTGGCATCACTACGTATTCGCCCATCAGGCGACTGGCGGCAAGAAAAAGCCGCGTGGGCATCGTGGGGCTTGGCGGCCTTGGTCACTTGGGCGTTCAATGGGCGGCTGCTATGGGCCACCATGTGACGGTGTTTAGCCACTCCAAGGACAAGGAAGATCACGCCCTTGACTTGGGTGCGGGCACCTTCGTAGACAGCACCCAGCCCAAGGACATTGCTGATGCCAAATGCGACCTCATTGTGCAAACCGCCAACGTGGACCTAGATTGGGGAGCGTACTTGGCAGCACTGCGACCCAACGGAACCCTTTGCTTCGTGGGCGTCCCCCCGTCCCCTCTGCAATTGGGTGTGGGGCAACTGCTCGGGGGCCAGAAATCCATCACTGCGAGTGCCATTGGCGGCGCGAGCCTCATGACGGAAATGCTCGACTTTGCCGCCAAACACAACGTGGAATCGATCATCGAAACCCGGCCCATGGCGGACGCCAATGCGGCACTGGATCGAACGCGCCAAGGCAAGGCTCGCCTGCGCATGGTCTTAGAAGCATAACGGCGCACCTTGGGGGTCTGTCTTTATCGCCTTGTGTGCCAAAATGGAGTGCCATGGAGGTCCTGGCCCGCGTTCAAGCTTGGCTAGAAGAAGACGGCTACCAAGTGCGGGCGGAAGTGGGCAACGGCACGGGCATGCTCGTGGTGCCGTTCTCGCCCAATCCTGAAGATGGCGGCCAGTGGCACCCGGAAGTGCGAGTGGGTCGCGACTCTCGGCGCAGGCGATTGGTTGTTTCGTTGCAAGCAAGTCTGGTCCAAGAGCACCATGAATTGCTCAATGGAGACAGCCTTGCTGCGTCTTCGGCGCGTAAGCACATTCGCCGAAACTTGTTCTTGCAGGGCCTTGGCATCTCGTTTCTTGGCGACGACGGCGTGGATGCGTTGCTGGTGGATGATGTGCTGTATGACGATGCGCCAATTACGAAAGATGTGGTGATGCGGACGCTGCGTCAAGTGTATGGGGCGATGCTGTTCATCGAGGACGTACTGACGGCGGCGTGTCACCCGACCCTAGAATTGGACGTGTAGCCAGGCTTGATTGGCCGGCATGCGCCCTCGCGTTTTCGTCTGCTTAGGTTGCAACGACGAGGGGCTTCAAGTCGTACTGAGAGGCCCAGTCATTGAGTGCTCCAAACACCGTGCGAAGGGCCCGGGCCTTGTCGGTGGCTTCGTACTCCACGCGTGGCGGGACTTCTGGGTAGGCGGTGCGGGTGACGAGGCCGGCATCGTGCATCGCCTTGAGTCGATTGGACAAGGTGTTTGGGCTGATCATCAGCCGGTCTTGGATGTCGATGAATCGAATCGGCTCGTCGGCTTTGATGACCACGTGCAAGATGTCGAGCATGTGTGCCTTAGAGAGCATGCGAAACAGCTCGCCGATTTGGCAGCCGTGGGGCGTCGATTCACAAGGCGTCTCGACCATAGTCCTACTCTCATAGTAGCTTCTAATTCTATATCAATGGGTCGCTCCTCAAATGCGAAGTCGCTTCCGAAGCGGGGACTCTGCTCCTTATTACTACCACTTGTGTAGTAAGTTCCATGGCAGAAGTAAAGTCAAACACCAAACGCGCGAACATCATCACCCTCATCCTCGCCATTCTCGCAGGAGCACTCATGCTGTTTTCCGGCATTGGCAAATTTTCAGGGTCCGTAGACCTCAGCCCCCTCGGCGTCCCCGCCTGGGCCGTTCCCGTCATCGGCGCCATCGAAGCCATCGGCGCCATCATGCTCTTCATTCCCCGCACCCGATTCTTCGGGGCTGCCGGACTCACTGGCGTCATGATTGGTGCCCTCGGTGCCCACCTCATTGCCGCCGACTGGGCCGGCGTCATCGCGCCGGTCATCCCCGGGGCCCTTCTTGCCTATGTGGCCTGGCGCACTCGCCCCGAATGGGTCCAACAGCGCCTCGGCGGCACCAGCCCTGCCTGAGGGCAACGCCCATCCGCAAAGCGTACCCTCCTTTTTCCACACATCTTCCTCTTCATTTGCCTCCAGCCAAGTCCAGATCATCCTCTAACCCGCCCCTCCATGACACTCCGCACCGTCACCCAAGTTCACACCGCCCAACGCCAACTGGAAGGCGCCGGATTCGAAGTCCGCAGGCCCTTCCCGAGCGCACTTGCTCGCATGGTCGATCCGTTCATTCTCCTCGACCACATGGGGCCAAACACCTTCAGTCCCGGCGAGGGCGTCGGAGCGCCCGATCATCCGCACCGAGGCTTCGAAACGGTCACCTACATCATCGAAGGCACCTTCGAGCACCGCGACAGTGTTGGCAATCACGGCGTGCTTCGCCCCGGGGACGTGCAATGGATGACGGCAGGTCGCGGCGTCGTGCACTCAGAAATGCCCGAAGCCGAATTCAACGCACAAGGCGGCACCCTGCAAGGATTCCAACTCTGGGTCAACTTGCCCGCCGCCCAAAAAATGGTCCCGCCTCGCTACCAAGACACCCCAAGCGATGCCATGCCCACCATTGCATTGCCAAACGGAGCCGGCCATGTCAAAGTCATCGCTGGCCAATCGCAGGGTCAAGAAGCGGTCATTGAAACGCGCACACCGATTCTCTTCGTCCACGCAACCCTTGGCGCCGGCGGCACCATGAAGCAAACTGTGCCCACGGATCACAACGGCTTCCTCTACACGGTCAAGGGTTCGGGCACAGCCGGTGGGAAGACCATGGCGGAAGGCCAAATCGGCCTGCTTGGCCCCGGCGACCACATCGACCTCGAAGCCGGCCCCGAAGGCTGGAGTGTGCTCATCATCGCCGGTCGCCCCATCAACGAGCCAGTGGTCCAATGGGGCCCCTTCGTCATGAACACCGAAGCGGAAATTCACCAAGCCATCCGCGACTACCAAGCAGGGCTCCTTGGCACCATCGACCCCACCACCCGCAAACCCCGCGTCCTCGTTTTTGCAAAAGAGCAAGATGCCGCCACGGCCCTCGTTCGCCGATTCGATGGCAAAGGATTCGACGTCCAAGCCACCACCGACCCAGTGAGCGCTGAACGACGCCTGCGCGCTGGGGTCGAACTGTACGTTCACGACCACCCAGGCGACCGACTTCTTCGACTCGCAGCCAGCAGTGGCGTCCGCATCGCCCGGCCCGATGAGCTGGACGACGCAATGAATCGGCTACTCCCTTGATGTAGGAGACCAGCCTCGAACCGACCGTGGGCAAGGATCACGCACCCAGTCAAAGCCGCCGAATCTTGGCACGCGCCGACCGCTGGGACGTTCGAGAACTTCTGGAAGAAGCGCGCACCATTGAGCTTCCAGGCTGGCGCGCCACCACCATGGCCAAACTCGCAGCCCGTGCCTCGCCGCGCGATGCTGGGCCCGTCTGGGAAGATGTGCGAAAGCTCCTAAGGGAAATCAATCGCCCCAGCCGCCTTGCCGAAGTGCTGGCCGATGTGCTCAAAGTCGCCGACGACCGCGTGCGCCCGGCCCTTGTTGCAGAAGGCATTCGCTTGCTCGAAGACCAGCCCGATGGAGAATGGACTGCCAATAGCATCGCAGTGCTTGCCCCGCACGCCGACGGCCCCGGAAGGCGCACCCTGCTTGCCCGTGCCATGCGCACCCCTGGCTTCGAAGTGGAATGCGCCCGCTCCGTGCTAAAAAATGTCCCCCGCGCCGAAATGCCAAGCCTTCGCGCCGTCATCGAAGGCATCGGCGACGCCGCCCTCCGCTCCAGGCTCCTCGGATTCCTTGACGCCCACAGCGACGCCGCCATGGCCGCTTGGGACATTCCTGAAGATGCCGCTCGCGCCGAAGCACTCCGCGTCCTTGCGTACAAAGCGCCCGTGACCGATTTGGATGCCCTTGCCGCCAGTACCGAAGGCCGCCCCGCCGCCGACATGGCTCGATTCCTATCCCAATTGGGTGCCCGCGCCGACAAGCTCGGCGACAAACCTCGCACTCGCGACCTTCTTGGCCGGGCCCTCACTGCAGCCGCAGCCATTGAAGAGCCCAAGCAGCGGGTCAAGGTGGCACGCAAGCTGGCGCAAGCCCTTGACCGCGCCAACATGGACCCCACCGAAGCCCTCGCGCTGGCCGACGCCGAACTGGACGCCCTTGCGGACACCCCGGACCCAGATCAAGCGCCGGTCATCACCCAGGGTGGTGGCAAAGGTGACGGACGCCACACCCTTGCCCTTGTGGATGGCTACAGCGGCGGCCTTCGCGCCCCCCACCTGCGCGCCATTGCCCGGGCGGCTCCGCTGTGCGTTGCCTTTGATTTGGATCTCGTCTTGATGGGCTTTCCCACTGACGACGTGGAAAGCCTCGTGGCCGCCACCACCGCCGAAACCAACATCGGAGAAGGCGCCGGGTACGTCACCGACCTCATGGCCCAAGGCCGCATTCGCCTTGCCGGCATCAAGGACATGGACTGGGAAACCCTCGGCACTCCCGTGGCCACCACGCCCCACCCCGTGGACGACCGGCTCGTCACCGAGCTGGCTGATGTTCCTGGGCCGCTTTGCCTCATGGTCGGACTGGGACGTCAAGGCTTGCCCAAGTTCCTCCTGAACACCTCCGGGCATCACTACGAGCTGACCGGCCGCGGCATCAGCCTCGAAACCGCCACCGCCATGGGCATCCTCGCAGAACGCCTTGGCCGACTGCCGGTCTAAACGAGCCAGCGGCCGGGGCCAGAGTCAAACTCGACGGCT
Organism: Thermoplasmatota archaeon; assembly: GCA_041623015.1. Classification (GTDB taxonomy): domain Archaea; phylum Thermoplasmatota; class E2; order JACPAO01; family JAHFTW01; genus JANQNI01. The sequence continues at coordinate 15,486 of JBFJXT010000011.1, forward strand.
GGGGGGACTCCCTAAGTGCCCAACGTGGATGCAGCCGAGTGAAGGAATTCCCCGTCTGCCCGCGCTGCGCCAGCATCCGCTTGCGTATGCCTGGAATTCGCGACGGCACCGTCTACTACTGGCAAAATCTCTCCGAGTATGCCTGTGAAGACTGCGAACTTCGCGCCGTCCCCTTGTGGTTTGATGACTTGGAATCCTTCGAGGCATTCCGAGCCGACAAACAGGCAGGAGGCAGCGGCAAGGGGTCTGAAGTAGACGAAGCAACAAACCCGTAGCCGTGAAGGAAATCAACGCCTGCCCGCGCTGCGCAAGCCGCGATTTGCACATTCCAACCTTCAGCGAAGGCATCGTCCCAGAAACGGACAATCTCGCCGAATGGACCTGTGGCAACTGCGATTTACGCACTACGCCCGTGGTCTTTGACGACGAAGCCGCCTACCTTGCCTTCAAGAAATCCATCAAAGGCGCGGCTACGTAACTGTCAAGGTCCCTTCCATGCCGTTGGCGCGGTGGCCGGGCAGGGAACAGTAGAACGCGTAGTCGCCCGGCGTGGTTGGTGCTTGGAAGGTGACACTTGTCGACTCCCCGTTGCCCACGGTGGCCGTTTGCGCCGTCTCCTCGAATCCTTCCAGCGCCCAGTCATGGCTCACCAACGGATTCACGTCGTCATTGGTGAACGTCAACGTCACCATGGCGCCCGCTTCCACCGTCAATGTACTGGGCTGGTACGCAATGTTGGCTGGGTATGCGCCAGACAGCGTCACGGACAAAGTCACATCCTCAGGCGCCGGGGTTTCATTGCCCGCGCCGGGACCACCGCCAGAACCGCCGCCATTTTCACCGCCCGTCTCGCCGCCATTGTCGCCTCCGCCATTGTCGTCAGAGCCACCGTCGTCGGCGCACCCCGCGAGCAAAAACATCAAGGAAACAGTCAGGACTTGCAGTAGGCGCATGGACATTGATACCCCCTGTCGAATGGAAAGCCCTTCCGTCGAGAGGCGGCGGGGCCCAAGGGGAAAAGCGGCCAAAATCCCCCAGAATGCACCCATTTAGGCAACTTTGACGGTGACCGTTCTTTTTATCCATCTGCCAGCCTCCGCGAACCCGTCGGAGGGCCTTGATGTACCAACTTCGAGAAGGCCAGATCGCCTACATCTTGCACCGTGTCAGCGGTGTCGCGGTGATCTTGTTTTTGTTCGTTCATATCGTAGAGAACTTCTTCCTATTGATGGGGGAGGAGGCATACAACCAAGCCATCGGAATCTACCACACGTGGTATTTCCGCATCGGTGAAGTTGCACTGATCGCAGCCGTGGTGTACCACGCCCTGAATGGAACCCGCATCGTTGCGGTGGACTTCTGGCAAGGCTCCACCAAGTACCAGAAGCAAATGTGGTACGCCGTCATGATCATCACCATCGGCATCATGCTGTGGATCGCAAAGATCATGCTCCTAGACTACCCCTGCTGGTTCTGGATGGACACCGCCGCTGTGGAGGTGTGTCACTGATGTCTGATGACTTCGTCTCCAGCAGTGCCAAGCCCATCGGAGGATCTCGCCAAGAGGTGTTCTACTGGTACTACGCCCGCATCAGCGGCCTCGCTCTGGTGTTCCTCGCGTTCTTCCACTTGTATCTCAACCACGTCCGCACGGACGTTGGCGAATTGGAGTACAGCCTCGTCATCAGCCGCCTCACGGAGTTCCCTCTCCTGCGCATCGCTGACTTCCTGCTGCTCTTTTTGGGTCTGAGCCACGGTGTGCTCGGCCTCAAGAACCTCATCGACGACCATGCACACAAGCCAAGCGAGCGCCTCTTCTGGCTCACGCTCCTTTACGCCGTGTTCAGCCTCTTCTTGGTGGCTGGCACCGCTGTGCTCTGGACGCTTCCCCTGGGGGCCAACTAAATGACGTACCACAAGTTTGACGCCGTCATCGTCGGCGCCGGCGGTGCAGGCCTCATGGCCGCCCTAGAACTTGCCAAGCACAAGGACCTCGAAGTAGCAGTCCTGTCCAAGCTCTACCCCGTGCGCAGCCACACCGGCGCTGCCCAAGGTGGCATCAGTGCAAGCCTAGGAAACGTCAGCCCGGACGACTGGGAAAACCACACCTTCGACACCGTCAAGGGATCCGACTACCTCGGTGACCAAGACGCCATCGAAATCATGTGCAAGGACGCCGTTGACACGGTGATTCACCTTGAACACCTAGGCCTCCCCTTCGACCGCACCCCGGAGGGCAAAATCAGCCAACGCAAATTCGGTGGACACACCGGCCGCGGCCCCGACGACCCCTACAAGAATCGCCCCAGTGTCGAACGCGCCTGTAACAGCGCCGACCGCACCGGCCACGCCATGCTGCACACCCTGTACCAGCAGTGCATCCAGCACGGTGTTCGATTCTTCAACGAATACCAAGTGATGGACCTCATCGATGGTGACATGGAAGACGGCAGCAAGGCTGTCGCCGGCTGCGTCGCTTACAAAATCGATGACGGCAGCATGCACACCTTCCACGCCAAAGCCGTCATGTTCGCCACCGGCGGATACGGCCGCGCCTGGAAGGTCACCAGCAACGCCCACGCCCTCACCGGCGACGGCGTCGGCATCGCCATGCGCCACGGCATCCCCATCGAGGACCCTGAGTTCTACCAATTCCACCCCACCGGCCTCTGGCGCATCGGCGTCTTGGTCAGTGAAGCGGTGCGCGGCGAAGGTGGCATCCTTCGCAACAAGGACGGCGAAGCCTTCATGGCTCGCTACGCACCCACGGTGAAGGACTTGGCCAGCCGCGACGTTGTCTCTCGTGCCATTTACACGGAAATCCGCGCCGGCAAGGGCATTGGACCCGAGGGTGACCAATACGTCCACTTGGACGTCACCCACCTGGACCCAGAAATCATCGATACCAAGCTCCCCGAAGTGACCGGCTTTGCCCGCACCTACCTCGGCGTGGAGCCCAAGACTGAGCCCATCCCGGTCGCCCCCACCGCGCACTACGCCATGGGTGGCATTCCCACCAACGTGGATGGCAACGTGGTCTATGACGCCAACAACACCCCCGTGCACGGATTCTTCGCCGCTGGTGAAGCTGCCTGCGTGAGTGTCCACGGCGCCAACCGCCTCGGCACCAACAGCCTGCTCGATCTCGTGGTGTTTGGACGCCGCGGTGGCAAGCGCATGGCCGCATTCTGCAAGGAATCCGACTTCATGCCCTTGCCCGGCGAACCGAGTGACTTGGAAGCCCAAGTGGCCAAGAGCATCGAATCCCTCAAGTCGGGCAGCGGCAAGGAAAGCGTCTCCAAGCTGCGCGACGAAATGCAGAAGGAAATGATGGACCTCTGTGGTGTCTACCGCACCAAGGAGTCCTTGACCGAGTGCATCCAGAAGGTCAAGCATCTGCGCAAGGAGTACGAAGGCGTGCGTGTCGATGACCAGGGCCGCCTCTTCAACACCGAGTTGCTCGAAGCCCTCGAACTCGGATACCTCCTTGACATCA
>JBFJXT010000012.1:0-18934 GCA_041623015.1 Thermoplasmatota archaeon
CCTCTGGAACGGGAAGATCTGCGATGAATTGGTCCAGGGCCCGGAAGGTCTCCGCGTCCATATCCGACTTGGAAATCATGGTGTGGTACCGGGTATCAGTGCATCCCGCTTCAACTTCATCAAACAAGACCGCCAAATCGGGGTAATCTCGCAAGGCGCGCACGGCAGTCTTGGCGCCAAATCCCTTCACGCCAGGGTGCCAATCGGTACCGCAAAGCACGGCTACTTGGCGAAGCTGCGCCTGGCTCAAGTTGTTTCGACCTAGATCTTCTAGCTTCAAGAGCCAGGGCTCAGCGCCGCCAGCCTTGCGAATCACTTCAGGAGCACCCGCAACGAGTGCGTCGAAATCCTCGGTAGCAACGGCATCGGCGTGTCCAGCAAGACACATGGCGGCGGCAAATCGCTCACCGTCGTGATCTGCGGTCACCACGGCGACACCCACAGATTCCATGAGTTGGGTGCAATCTGCAATCATTTCAGGCGTAATGTAGACCGTGCCACGCATGAGGCGTGCATATTCGCGCATGTCACCGGCGGCCTTGGCGGCGGCGGCGCGCTCTAGGGTCTCATCTCGCTTGGCTCGGCGAGCATCCACGGTGGCTCGCTTGCGGGGGTGGACAGGGCCATCCCAAACCAACACCGGCTCAGCGCCTCGAGAACGAAGGTTGCGCACCAGGTTCAGGAAGCCAATCATGTGGCCAGTCACCCGGCCGTCGTCATTCTTGAGCATGTCTCCGTCGCGCCCACGCATGGTGGTGAGGTAACGGAAGCTCACATTGTGCGCGTCAATGGCGATAGTCTTGCCTTTGTACCAAGACTCTGGCACATCGTAAGTAGGAAACAAGTCGCGAAGGTTGACGCCCACGAAGCGGTCCACAGAGGACTTCCACATAGGGCCTCGGGTACGCGCCGGAGCCCACCGGCCCATTTGGGACAAAACGACCATGAGGCCCCCTCGGACTCTCCTCTCCGTGTCTCACCCCATTCAAGGCCGCCGCATCTTGGTCACTGGCGCAACGGCAGGTATCGGTGCTGCCACTGCCAAAGCGTTCTGCGGGGCCGGCGCCGGGCATGTGTTCGTGGTGGGGCGCCGTGAAGATCGACTCCAATCCCTCGCAGCGGCCTGGGCCAAGGAATTTGCCGCGCACGTGACGCCGGTGGTATTGGACGTGAGCGACAAGGACGCAGTCAATCGCATCGCCGCCAAGCACCCGGAGGTGTTCGACGTGGACATTCTTGTCAACAACGCAGGCCTTGCCCGGGGCACCGACGCCGTGCAAGATGCGGACACGGACGATTGGGATCAAATGGTGGACGTGAACGTCAAGGGCCTTCTGTATGTGACCCGCGAGGCGCTTCCGAGCCTCATCAAGCGCAAGGGCCACATCGTTAACCTTGGCAGTGTCGCCGGTCGCTGGACGTACCCTGGAGGCGCGGTGTACTGCGCAACCAAGCACGCGGTGCGAGCCCTGAGCGAAGGCATTCGATTGGATGCTCAAGGCACCGGTCTACGTGTTACCAACATTGAGCCTGGCCTCGTTGAGACTGAATTTAGCGAAGTGCGATTCCACGGAGACAAACAACGCGCCGCAGCGGTTTACTCGGACACGCGAGCGCTCAAGGCTGAAGACGTGGCGGATACGATTCTCTGGTGTGTTGGGCGCCCAAGTCACGTCAATGTGCAAGAATTGGTGTTGTACCCCACGGATCAAGCCAGTGTACGGGACGTCGTTCGTGGATAGAAACGGGTCACGCCACAACCCCTAAGCCCCGCAAGTGCCCCTGCAAGCCCATGCGCGCCCTCGCCGTCTTCCTGCTTCTTGCCACTGGCACCCTTGCTGGATGCATCGATTCGGATACCATGGACCCCATTGATTCAGTGGTTGGAACCGTTTACACGGGAGTATCAGGAGAGCTTCTGCCGCCTGAATCGTTCAGTCAATTTGGCGATACGGTGATGCAGGAACTGCCCGGCGGCGGCCAAGGCATTTGGGTGCACCAAGGCGTCTTGTTCTGGACCAATGGCGGCGAACTGTGGACTGCAGACGCGCGCGATCCTCACAATGTGACCATTCTCGGGGAGCTGACGAGCATCAATGGCGCTCGCGATGTGGATGTGCTTGAGTGGCAAGGCCGTACCTATGCGCTTCTGGCCGGAAGCGGCAATGGTGTTCACGTGGTCGACGCAACCGATCCTTCCAACTTGATTCTCGTGGCAACGGCCGAACTTCCAAGCGCAGGCGTCCACAACCTTGCGGTCATCCCGGGAACCCCATACGCGTACAGCAGCGGGGCCAGCGGTGATTTGCGCCGCGTGGACGTCATCGACATTTCCATCCCCTCGCAGCCAGTCGCGCACAGCTTCCCAATTCCTGCAACCATCAATTCCCAGCCGATTGAAAGTGACGGGTGCCACGACATCACTGTCCGCGCCGATCTTGCCCGTGCCTACTGTGCCGGCGGCGGCAGCAAGTACTACGGCCTTGGTGGCGAGACCTTCATTTGGGACATCACCGACCCCTTGGCGCCTGAGTGGCTTGCCGTGATTGATGATCCTCGCATCAAGTACCATCACCAAGCGTTCGTCAATGACGCGGGAACCGTGCTCATCATCAACGACGAGTACGTGGGCCCCTTCTTGCCCATGGTGCCCGCTGGCGCCAACAACTGCATGGCTGCCGAATTACCGGTGCTTGGGGCTCGAGAGCAAATGCCAATCGCTGCCGCCTGGATCTACGACATCCGAATTGAGACCTCCCCCGTTCAGAAATCCTACGTCCAGAATCCCTCCGGCTGGAATGGCGACGGCGTGCCACCAAGCCCCATTGAAGGCAACTGTGGGGCACACTTCGGAGATATCATTGCCGGGCACGATGCGTTCGTTATGGGCTGGTATGAAGGGGGCACTGTTCTCGTGGACTTTACGGATCTCTCTCAGCCGAAAGTGCTGGATATCCAGGAGCCAAAAGGGAGCACTTGGGATTCGATGTACTATGATGGTTGGGTTTTCCATGCCAGCGATGATTTGCTGGCGACGCGGCTTGTGTGATGGGCCTAAGAAAGGAAGAAGCCGGCTCGAGGCTTTTCTTCAAGTAAGGAGAAAGGGGGCAAGAATTGGGATAGTGCCTAGAGGCACTTGGTCCAGTTAGCGGGGCCTTCATCAAACAGGATGCAGATGAGGATGGGGGCAAAATTGTCAACGGCGGCTTGGGCCGTGTTGCAAGTTGCCTGAACCACGCGTGGGGCGGGGGTACAATCAATGGCGCTGGCGCTGGGGGTTACGGCAATCGCGCCGAGCAGGAGCAGGCTGATTACTAGGAGAGTTTGTGCTTTCATGGAATTCACCGGTCAGTACTGACCAGCAACGGATTCGGCAATGAGGCAAAAAACGCAACTAGGGATTTATGACAAACGTAGTTTGCCTTCGTTTGCTCCCGCCAGCCTCATACGCAAAGCCCCATTCGTCCCACAATGACGGTCCTTTCCGACCTCGTAGCCGGCTTCCAGTCCTTGCCTAATTGGAGTCAACGCACGGTGCTCGTGGCGTTGACGCTTGTTGCCGGGTATCTCTTTTTGAAAATCGTTGTGAAGACCGTTGATCGGGCGTTGCAGCGGGAAGAGCGCATTGACGCGACCCTTCGAAGCTTCCTTGATACCATTGTGGACGTGGTTGGCTGGGCCCTAGTCATTGTGCTGACCCTTGGAGTGGCGGGCGTCAATGTGGGCGCCATGCTCGGGGGTCTTGCCATTGGTGGCTTCATCATTGGCTTCGCCCTCAAGGACACCCTAGGCAATCTTGCAGCTGGTGTGATGCTTCTGTTTTACCGACCATTCAACATCAACGACACCATCACGGTTGCTGGCCAAGACGGGGATGTTGTGGACTTGGGCTTGGCGCTCACCACCCTCAAGGCGGCAGATGGCCGAATCATCACGCTCCCCAATGGCAATGTCCTTGGTGGCACCATCATCAATCACACCCGCAACGAGAGGCGCCGCGCCGACGTGGCCGTGGGCATTGGTTACGATGATGACATTGGCGCTGCCACGCGCTCCATTCTGGAAGCCGTCGCGAACGATTCTCGAGTTTTGAAGGACCCGGCGCCCAGCGTGCGCATCACGGGCTTGGGTGCCAGCAGCGTGGACTTGCAAGTGCGTCCCTGGGTGCAAACTTCTGACTTCTGGCAAACCAAGGCCGATTTGCACGCCACCGTCAAGGCCGCCGTGGAAGCCGCCGGATGCAGCATTCCGTACCCTCAGACCGATGTGCATCTTCGGCAGGTGCCTGAGTGACCAACCCCGCGCTGATTCGCATGCATGTGTGGGTCTCTGGCACCGTCCAAGGGGTCTGGTTCCGGGAATCCACAAAGAAGGCCGCAGAGGCGCTTGGCGTTGTGGGGTGGGTGCGAAATCTCCCGGACCGCAGGGTGGAAGGCGTCTTCGAAGGCCCCGCGAGCGCCGTGGATCAACTGGTGGCATGGTGCAATCATGGGCCAGAGCGAGCGATGGTCACCGCAGTGCATGCTGAGTCAGAGTCTGCAACAGGTGAATTCGAAGCGTTCCGCGTCCTTCGCTGAGCACAGTGCGCGCGGCTCCCACGACAATCCTCATCAACGGGGCCGTGCGTCGAAAACCCATGCGCGCCTGGCTGCTCCTTTCCATCCTGGGTCTTTCGGCTCTTTCTGGATGCCTTTCTGACACTCAAGAACTCGGCGACGACGACCTCGTGGTTGCGCCGCAAGTGCCAGATCTAGAGGACGCCCTTGCAGCCTGGAGTGCTGGCAATGTTAGTGCCAACATGGACTTCCTTGGTGCATGGGGCGAAGGAGGCGGCGAGGAAGCCGACGCATGGGGCGACTACCTGTTCGTGGATCGAGGCAGCACCATCCACATCCTGCAGCGCACCTGGAACAGCGATGGAAGCGTCTCCTTGGACACTGTCAGCACCATTGAGGTGCCCGGGGCCAAAGACGTGAAGGTCAGCGATGATGGTATGTGGGCGTTTGTTGGCAACGATGAACAAGCCAGCATGGCGCCTCTTGGAGGAACTGCTGCGCGCGCCGGTGGATTCTACGTCCTTGATGTGGCCGACAAGACCGCGCCCAAGATTGTATCCTACCTTCCTGTGGGCCCCACCCGAGGTCCTCACATGGTGTTCTACCACCAACAAGCGGATGGCACCGAATTGGTGTTTGGAGCCAATGGCGACATCAGCGTCAATGTCTTCGATCGTCAGTCCCGCACCCTGGAAGAAGTGAGCCGATACAGCATCAATCCAATCACTGACGTGAACCGCGACCCTGAGGTCATTGATGCCTACTACCAATTGTATGCCCACGACATGTTCGTCATGGAAGACCCCGTGGCCAACAGCACCCTCATGTACGTCAGCAACTGGGACGCTGGCCTGCGCGTTGTCGATGTGACAAACCCCGAGAGTCCGGTGGAGCTGGGCAGTTGGAACGCATTCCCCGAAGGCCACCAAGGTAACCTCCACACGGCAGTGACCGAATGGATTGGGGACACTCGAATCACTGTGGGTAGCGTAGAAGTTGGATTTGCCGTGGTCGGGGGCCTTCACTATGTCCAAGGGCAGGATCGAAGCATCGTGTACATCTGGGACACCACGGACCCCGCCAACATTCAGTTGCTTGGCACCTGGGAAAACCCGGACAAGGCGCCTGCCGGTCGTGACTACATTCCCGATGAAGCTCTCAGTAGCTCCCACAATGTGCAAGTGGAGGGCGGCCGCGTCTACCTCGCGCACTATGCTCTAGGAATCTTTGTCTTGGACATCAGCACCCCAGAACGTCAAACGATGCCTGCCGTGGTTGGATTCGACCGAGAGCCTGGCACCAATGTCTGGGACATCATTGTCCACGAAGGGGTCGTCTACGAATCGGGCGCATTGGGCGTTCGCGGGCACCACTTTGTGCAGGACACGCTTGGGCCGCTCGGTGTGTTTGGTCGCGCCTAATTTTCTTGGCAGGCCTGAAGCGCCTCAGTGAGCACATCATTCGCGGTGCGATCGGGGCCGTCCATGACCACGCCGAACTCGGCGCGCTTTCGATCCAGCACTGCAAGCCGGGTTTCATCGAGAGTGCCTCGCACCACGAGCCAAATGACCTCAACCGGGTGATCCGTGTTGACGCGAAGGGCTCGGCGGATGGCTTGTTCGTTTGCTTGAGGGGACCAGTCTGCTTCTGCGATGATGACCGTGTCTGCCGCGTCTAAGGTGAGGGCTTCTCCGCAGGCTCGGGTTTGTCCAAGGAAAATGCGCATGGACTCGTCGGACTGGAATTGGTCCTCGATGGCCCGGCGTGTGTTGGTGGGCACAGCACCATCGATGCGCAGCGATGCTTTGCGGATGTTCAGGCGCTGATCAACGGCGTCGAGGAGGGCCAAGCGGGTACTGAAGACGAGGGTTTTGCGGCTGTCTAGCTTGAGGCGGTCTTCTACGAGGTCGCCCAGGACGCGGCGCTTGGCTTCAATGCAGACTCCGAGAGCATCGTTGGCGGCGCGCAGTTGCTCGGCGCCCTTTCCTGCGCGCACGGCGGGACCGATGCGGGCTCGGTAGCTGGATCTGAGGTCTTCTGGAAGATCAATGGCCAGGACGGTGTGGCGCAGTTCGGGTAGTTGGTCGCGCACCTCGCTCAGGGTGCGGCGGATGGTGAAGGCGTCCATGCGGTGGTAGAGCTCCGGCAAGCGTTGGCTCCCTTCGCGCACGGTTTGACTCTTGAGTCGGCCGCGGACCTTTTTCTTGATGCTACGGGTGTGCATGTACCGGTCGCAGAAGGCTGCAAAGTCTGGGTAAACGTCTGGACGAACGATTCGGAGCGGCGGGAACAGATCTTCGGGGCTGTTCATGAGGAGAGTTCCCGAGAGCAGAAGTTTTCGGGGGACTTCGTCGGCGAGGCGGATGAGGCATTGGGTGCGCCTGGCACGGATGTTCTTGGCTCGGTGGGCCTCGTCTGCGATAAGCGTCTGAAAGCCATGTTTGGCGAGGGTGGCTTCGTGATGATCTAGCACGTCGTAGTTGACGATGATGAATTTGGCATCGGGTAAGTCTCGGGGTTTGGTGCCTTGCAGGGTTGCTACGGTTTCGCCGCAACTGGCTTCAATTTCGCGGGCCCACACGTGCTTGGCTGTTGCCGGGCATACGACCAGACATGGCCCAGGGCGCAATAGGGCGAAGGCGATCCCTTGGAGGGTTTTGCCCAGTCCCGGTTCGTCGGCAAGGATTCCGCTTCCGGCGCGGTCAAGGAATGAGACCGCTTGTTCTTGGTAGGGGTAGAGGGGCTTGGAGAGGGCCGGCATGGGGCCAGGGGGTTCCATGCCACGTTTGAGGGCTAGACAGGATTGCACATGGTCCATGTCACCGCCGTAGAGTAGCTGATACTCTAGCTCGTCAAATGCGGGGCTGCGCTCCACGTGAGAGTGGTGCAGAACGTCGATGACATCGAGGCCACGGTGCCGGGGGGCGGACCAAAGGCGATCTTGGCGCTTGGCGCGGATGCGCTTCATGACCACGGGCAGACGCGGACTTGGGGGAGCATCGATGAGAATTGCGCCGCCTTGTACGTCGAGCCGGGCCACGAACCAAAGAGGTGGAGGCGGTTTGAAGCCGGTGCGGAGGGGCCAGTGAAAGTATGCGGGGACCCAGTGGTCTAAAACCGGGAGGTGGTTCTGCACGTATGCGCGTCTTCGTTGTGGTCTCCATCCTGCTCGCGGTTCCCGTGGCAAGTGCCGAATTGGGCCTGGGGTTTCCTGAGTTTGCCATTCACACGGCTCCAGCAGATTTCCCGCTTGCTGATTCGGCGGGCGAACCGACGATGGGCATTCCGTGGGGTACCGATTCTGTGTTTTACCAAAGCAGTACAGCCACGTTCAAAATTGTCTTTGATGCAGATGGCGAACCCGTTTGGAGCGACGTCACGCCTGTTGCCAGCCGGCTCAATGTGGACCCTATGGCCCATGCTGATCCGGACACCGGCCGCATCTGGGCCGGGGGCTTACTGGGGCCTTGCAGTCAAATGTCCTTCAGTGACGACGACGGCGCCACATGGACGCCCACCGGAAACATGTGCAGTGGGGTGCAATTTGATCACCAAAGCATTGGGTCCGGGCCGTACGCAGTGACACCGGAATTGGCGCAGCAGTTTCCTCATGCCACCTACTACTGTGCTCAATTGGTTCGTACTGCATGTGCCTTCAGCTTAGACGGGGGTGTTGTGTGGGGGCCGTTCGTTCAGGTGCTTGGCGACTGCGGTGGGATTCACGGCCACATTCGAGTGTCTCGCTCCACGGGACTGGCAGCCCTTCCCGATGCGTCCTGTGGAGATGTGGCTGGTTTTGCGTACACTGCCGATGATGGCATCACTTGGGACAGCAGATTGGTGACCGTTGCACCTACTGAACGCGCCTTTGATCCAAGTCTCCAATTCAGTCGACCCAGCGGCTGGCTCTACTTTGGCCAAGCTGGGGACACCGGGGCACACATTGCACTGTCTAAGGACGAAGGGCTCACGTGGGAACCTCTTGGCTCAAGCCGCGAGGGGTGGCTCAACATCGGCGCCATGCACGACCCGCCGGTGGTTCATGCCATGTTTGCGGATGTGCAAGCTGGAGACGATGATCGGGTTGCCATGAGTTTTCTTGGGTTAGAGGCGCGGGACGGCGGGTACGGCGGAAGTGAGATGATTCACCAGTGCGCCGACAACCAGGAGCAAATGATTTGGTATGCATATATCGCCCTCAGCTATGACGCCGGAAACACTTGGACCGTGCAGCGGGTGACGGACGACCCCATTCAGGTAGGCGGCATTTTTGATGGTGGGTTCGATCCCGCGCAGGACAGCTCCTGTCGCAACCTCTTGGATTTCAAAGATATGGACATCGACAGTCAAGGGCGCGTATACGTTGCCCTCGCGGATGGCTGCACCCAAACCTGTGCGGAGACCCATGAACCGGGCTCCGTCGGGTACCGAGACCGTTACGCGACTTTGGCAAGGCAGATCTCTGGCAGAGGATTGTTCTCAGAATACGATGCGGAGCCGACGGACATTCGAGATTTGGAGGACCTGCCGGAAGGTGGCGAAGACACGCCCGGTTTAGGCCTACCACTTGGCCTGTTGGCGGTGTTTGGAGCCGTAGCATTTGCCCGACGCCGGGACTAGGAAACTGTCGCAAGGTTCATCCCTCGGGCGAACCCCTGGCACGTATGCACAAAGGCCGCGCACTCTCAGGGCTTCTCGCTTTGCTCTTCTTCGTACCGCTTGCCAACGCGGGAGGATTCGGGCATGGCGTTGCCGACTTCATCGAGTATGAAGTGCCCGGCGCCAGTGACGCCCCCGAGCCAACGCTTGGCATTCCATGGAACACCGATCACGTGTTTTTCCATGCGGGCAGCACCACGATTCGTGGCGCTTTCAATGCGGCAAATGAAGCGGATTGGGTGGCTGTGACCGCCATTTACCAGGTTCCCACGAACTTGGACCCAATGCTCCATGCAGACCCGGACCTTGGACGCGTCTGGGCGGGTGGCTTGGCGGGCCCTTGCTCGGTCATGTTCTGGACCGATGACAACGGAGCCACTTGGGTGCCGACGGGCAACATGTGCAGTGGCGTACGATTTGACCACCAATCCATCGGGTCTGGGCCCGGCACAGAAGGCAGCTTGAACGTCTTGTTCGAGCACAACGTGTACTACTGCGGCCAATTCGGCGTCATTGCGTGCACTGTCAGTTACGACGGCGGAGAGACCTTCCTACCGTTCCAAGACGTGGCCGGCAACTGCGGCGGCTTCCATGGGCATATTCGCGTATCTCGTGCCACCGGCTTCATGGCAGTGCCTGTTGCCGGTTGCGACGAATTGGGCTTCATCAGCACGGCAGATAACGGACTCACCTACCAAAGCAACACCATCAAGGGCACCGAAAAATGGACGAACGGCTTTGACCCCAGCCTCCAATTTAGTCGCCCCAGTGGCTGGATGTACTACGGCATGGCCAGCGAGCATGGCATCCACATGGCCATGACCAAGAATCAAGGCGAATCATGGGAAACGCTCGGTGCAACGGAGGACAGCGCCGGCAGCACCTGGCTAGACATCGGGCAATTCCACGACCCGCCCATTGTTGCCGGGACCTTCGCCGATGTCCAAGTTGGAGACGACGAGCGCGCCGCCTTCAGCTTCATGGGCCTAGAGGGCGGACCCGGGGCAGACTTGGAGTTCTTGAAGTCCAATTCCATTTACCAATGCGATGAGCGCCAAGACGAACTCATTTGGCACTACTATGTGGCGATGACGTACGACGCCGGCACAACTTGGGACGTCCAGAGAGTCAGCAGTGACCCGATTCAAGTGGGCGGTGTGTATGATGTAGTCGTAGACGGCGCATCCAATTGCCGCAATCTTCTCGACTTCAACGACATGGACATTGACAGCCAAGGACGAGTCCATGTGGGCTGGGCAGACGGCTGCGTGTCTGAGTGCGCCGAAACCCAATCGCCCAACACGGATGGCTACCGAAGCCGCGTGGGCAAGGTGACGCGCCAATCGGAGGGATTGGGATTGTTCTCAGAATTCGACACGGAGCCCCACGAAGCCGAGCCCGCCTTACCTCCCACGACGCAGGATGATCCTGAAGCGCCGGCCCTCGGGTTTGCTGGCCTGTTGGTGGTTCTTGGAGCCATCGCGGTGCTTCGCCGCCGTTAGCAAAGGGGCGCTAAATTCATCCCTTCCCTTGACCATCGCACTGGGATGCGGATTCTACAATACATCGCCCAGGCGACTCTGCTCATCGCATTCATCCTGCTTGCCGTTGCATTGAATGTTGATTGGGCTGAGACTCCCGTTGGGGATGCCTCCATGTGGCAGGCGCCTGAGGGAGGAGGCTGGTATACCTTTGAAGCCGAAGAGCTGGCTGGAACGACCATGGTCAAAGTATCCGTGTTCGTTGTCTTGGCAGCGACATTGGTCACCCTGGTTGCTGCATTGCTTGGCTTTGCCGGGTCCCTTAGCATGGGGGTCCTTGGCGTGGTGGCTTCCCTGACCACGCTCACTGGTTCGGTGCTGTTTCGTGTCGCCGTTGAGCGTCGCATGTTTGGTCTCGATGCTGAGCCCCTCCATGGCACCATTCTTGCTTGGGTCGCGGCGGGGTTGTCGCTCATGGCGGGAATTCTAGCGATTCAATCCGCCGTCATGGCACGAAATTCAACGCCCCAGTTGGCGCCTACACAAACAACCACCGACGCAGAGTAAGGCGCACAACGCTTTTGCCTCATCTTGGGTCGCCGCCCACATGGCAATCGAACAGACCTTCGTCATGATCAAGCCCGACGCCGTCAGCCGCGGCCTCGTGGGAAACATCGTCAGCCGCTTTGAAGCAAAGGGCATGAAAATCAAGGCCATGCGCCTCGAGATGGCCGACCCCGCCGTCGTCGCCAAGCACTACGAGATCCACAAGGAGCGCCCTTTCTATGCTGGCCTCGTTGAGTTCATCCAGAGCGCCCCCGTTGTGCCGATGCTCATCGAAGGCGAAGGCGCCATCGCCGTCAGCCGCGCCCTGATGGGTGCCACCAACCCCGTCGAAGGCAAGCCCGGAGAGATCCGCTTTGACCTTGGCCAACACATCGGCCGCAACATCATCCACGGCAGCGACAGTGCCGAGACCGCTGCTTTCGAAATCGGCCTCTGGTTCCCCAACGGCGGCGCAGAATACGCCCGCGCTGGCGAGAACTGGATGTTCGAATAATTCGAACAACTGTCCCTTTTTCCTGTCTTTTCCCCCTCCACTTCCTCTTGATTCTGTTCCCGGCCCCTCCATGTTTTGATGGGGCAGCCCATGGCCTCTGCATGCACCTGTATGGTCACGGCTCCTCGGGCAACGTGCACAAGGTTCAGCTCTTGGCGTCCTTCCTCAACGTGACCTTGCAGCATACCCCCACCGGGTTTTTTGGCGCCACGGCGACCCCTGAGTTTCGAGCCTTGAATCCCAATGGAAAGGTGCCGGTACTCGCGGATGGTGATGTGGTGGTGTGGGAGTCGGGAGCGATTCTCAATTACCTTGCTCACGACACCACATGGCTTCCCTCGGACCGAGTCGCTCGGGCCCAGGTGCTTCAATGGATGTTTTTCGAGCAATACAGTCACGAGCCGTTTATTGCCACGCGGCGCGCCATCATGCACTTTGATGGGCCGGGGCCGGCCCGCGATGCCAACATGGCCTCCAAATTGCAAGGCGCCACCCACGGGCTTGATGTGATGGAGCAACACCTTTCGACGCGGGATTGGTTCGTTGGCGATGCCCCAACCATTGCTGACATTGCGCTTGTTTCCTATACCCACGTGGCCCACGAAGGCGAATTGGAGCTCAGTGAATGGCCGGCCGTTTGCAAGTGGATTGAGCGGATGCAGGCTTTGCCGGGCTGGCGGAACATGGATGGATTTGACGGACGAGAACGCAATTAGGCCGTGCAAGGCGACCCGGCGGACTCGATAAAGCTCAAGTGGATGGAGTGCGCGGGGGCGTTTATGCGCGCGTGGATTGTGGTTCCCCTACTCCTCCTGGTTTCAACCCTTGGGGGTTGTCTAGATGACAAGAATTCCGAGTCAAACAACCCTGACGAAGGAATTGCAAGAGGGCCTCAATTTGAAGCTCAAGTGGTTGTTGCTGTGATTGATTCCGCGGTGAATCCCTACCACGAAGGATACCACGTGAACCACACCATCTCTGACGCCATTCTCGAAACCCTGGTTGATGGAGAGGGTCGGCCGCCCATTCGGGTCCAGTTGTCCAACAATGGAACCTGGGAAGAGCGACGCCAGGCTGATGATGAATTCTGGAGCAGCATCGAGGAGGGTCGGGTGTACTACTTTGAAGGCACTCGCCTCTTGGCGCTCAGTTTTGGTGGCAACATCATAGACGGCGGCAGCCATGGAACCGGAACCACGTCGGCAGTCATGAACGCAAACCCTGGCGCCATTGTGGTGCTTGCCCAAGGAACCGGGAGCTCGACCGCAGAACAGTGGGCCGCCAATACGCCTTGGGTGGACATCCTGAGTGAATCCTACGGCCTCTACTGTGGACAACCTGCCCTGGAGCTTCTTCCCATTGACTCCACTGCCAAGAACAATAAGGTCGCTTGGGAACACGGAAAGATTCCCATGGGTGCCGCCGACAACACGCCGTGCCCCGCCATGAACGATGGCACCTCAGGCCCACCTTGGGTCGTCGGCATTAGTGGCGATCACCCTGCAGGCGAGCAATCGTGCCGAGAACCAATTAGCGGCAATTTCCCGGATTTCACGGCGGATTTCACGCAGGATTTGCCCTACGGCAACAACCTCGATGAATACAGCCAAGTGAGCGGAACCAGTTTTTCCACGCCAACTGCGGCAGGCGCTTTCAGCAAGGCGCTTCTCATGGTCCGCGAGGCATGGGGCCACAAGGGCGGCATCCAAGACGGGGCCCTCGCCGTGTCCCCCACCGGCGAAACGCTCACCCACATCGATTTGCGTGATGCATTCAACCACACGGCTGTGTACTTTGCCACGGCAACCACGTGTGGCGAAGCTGGCAGCGTCCCCGTGAATCCCGCGGCGCCATGGGTTCAGATGGGCTGGGGGCACCTCGATGCAAGCATTGGCGAACTTACCGGACGGGTGCTGCTGGGCGAGGATCCTTTGCCGGCCCAGGACCCCAACGCCAAGGCGTACATGGAAGCGGTCTACGCCTACCGAGAACAGGCATGGAACGCCGTGGCCTGAGCGAACAAAAACAATAGTTTCGCTATCCTCCCGGCGGAGCATCCAAGGCCGCGCGCGGTTCATGCAGGGTGATGAGACCAACGTTCTCCCCCCGAGCCAACCTCGCCCCCCAATTTCTGGCCCGCACCCAGCGCAGCCCCCGGCTCCCAAGCCGCGCCCCCGGGCCCATCCCGCCCCCCGGAGCCCGCCGAAGGACGGCGTAAGCCCCACAAGCGCCATGTAGCCGCCCCCTGTGGGCCGCTTCGATGAAGGATGACCGCACGGACGAGGAGATCCTCGCCGACGAATTGGCTGCCGAGCTAGAGGCAGAGTTCGGAGACCTCGTTGAGGAACCCGAGGCGGAATCCGACACGGCCGAAACCGTCGAGTTGACGCTTGAAGAAAAGAAGCGCCGAAGTGAGGCCCGCGCCGACGAGACCATTCAAGTGAGCCAGGAAACCCTGGAGAAGGTCAAGGCAGAGGCCATGAAGGCCACTGAGGGCGACGCAGACAAGACGCTATCTGCCCTTCAAGCAAAGAGCGACACCCACTACCAACGACACCCCATCGTGAGTGTTCTTGGCCACGTGGATCACGGCAAAACCAGCATCCTCGACCGCATTCGCGGATCGAAGGTGTTCGACCGGGAAGCTGGCGCCATCACACAACACATCGGCGCCAGTGAAGTCCCCATGGACACCCTGATGGAGCGCGCTGGCGCGCTACTCGGCGCTAAGCGATTCGGTGTTCCGGGTCTTTTGTGCATCGACACCCCCGGGCACCACGCCTTCAGCAGCTTGCGCGGTCGCGGCGGTCAATTGGCCGATGTGGCTGTGCTCGTGGTGGACCTCAATGAGGGCTTCAAGCCGCAGACCATTGAGAGCATCAATATCCTGAAGCGGTCCAAAACCCCCTTCATCGTCGCCGCCAACAAGGTAGACCGCATCCTTGGCTGGAAAACCGCCGACAAACCATTCATCCTCAACGTCAAGAACCAGCCCGCCGAAGCCTTGGCGCGTTTTGACGAGAAGTTCTACGAGTTGGTTGGCGCCCTGTACGACCAAGGGCTACCCTCTGAGCGCTACGATCGCGTCGGCGACTTCACCAAGCAAATTGCCATTGTTCCCACGTGCGCGGTCAGCGGCGAGGGTATTCCCGACCTACTCGCCATGCTCATTGGCCTGGCACAGAAGTTCCTTGAAGAGCGCCTAGAGAGCGACTCTGACCTTCCCGGCGAAGGCACGATCTTGGAGGTCAAGGAAGACAAGGGCCTCGGCCAAACCCTCGACTTGGTGCTCTATGCGGGAAGTATTCGCAAGGACGATCGAATTCTCCTAGGCACCCAGGGCGAGCCCATTGAGCGAACCATTCGTGCCCTCCTGAAACCGTCTCCCAACGACGACATGCGGGATGCGCGAAAGGCGTTCGAAGACGCCGATGAAGTGGTCGCTGCAGCAGGCATCAAACTGGTTTGCACCGATGTTGAAGACGTGGTTTCCGGCGCTCCGATGCGGGTCATTCGAGATGGAAACGACGATGAGGCTTGGGAAGCCGTGGAACAAGCCAGTCAAATCAACATCCCGCTGAAGGACCACGGGGTCTATGTCAAGGCCGACACCATTGGCAGCCTCGAAGCCCTAGCCGGCGAATTGAACGCCATGGGCATCCCGATTCGAAATGCGCGCGTGGGAGACATCAGCCGCCGCGACGTGATGGAAGCGGCCGCCATGACCGATCCCCTGTACCGAGTCCTTCTTGGGTTTAGCGTCAAGACGCTTCCCGGCGTGGATGCAGAGGCTGCTGACAAGGAGCTCCCCGTCTTTGCTGACAAGGTGATTTACTCCTTGGTGGAGGACTATCAGGAATGGCTCAATGCCAAGAAGGCGGAGATTGACGCCAAGCAACGGCAGACCCGGGTTCACCCCTGCAAGGTGCTGTTCTTGGATGGCTGCTCCTTCCGCCAACGAGACCCTGCTGTGTTCGGCGTTCGCGTTTTGGCAGGAGAGCTTCACAATGGCCGTGTCTTGATTCGCCAAGATGGTCAAGACGTGGGGCGCATCCGCAGCATTCAGAAGGACAACCACACCGCGCACATTGCCAAAATGGGCGATGAAGTGGCCATCAGCGTTCCTGGACCCACCATTGGCCGCCAAATCAAGGAAGGGGACATTCTCTACATGGACATCCCCGCCGGTGATGCCAAATGGCTATGGCACGAGGGGCAAATCAAGCCTGAAGAGCGCGATGTGCTTGAGGAAATGATGATGGTCAAGCGCAAGGTTGACCGCTTCTGGGGCATGTAGGCCCGGCCGCTGCTAAGCGAGCCCCCGGCGATTCAGTCATTCTTAGACCGCGCGCGGCCGCCTTACGCCAGAGGAAGTTCCGGCAAATCGTCCTCTATGCCTTCAAAGGCAAGCGGCCGGTGCAAGTGGCGTCTGGCCATGACGGGAACTTCGTAGTCCCCTTCTCGCAACTGTCGCAATTCAGAGCTGTAAATGGCAGCAGATTCCGGCGCGGTGCCATGGCCCTCCCGGCACCGGTATCCATGGAATTGTCCTCGGCTTTGCATGAGCCGGCCGCAGCGCGGACAGGAGGGGTTGGAGACTTTGATTTCGGGGTGGGCCAAGTGGCGCACGCGCAGTTTCTCCAGTCGTACACGATCGTCGGTAAGGGCGCCTGTGACTTCCACCACATCGCCTACGCGAAGTGCTCGAACGGTGTTGCGGAATTTCTTCGTTGGCTCATACGCTACGCCAACAAAGGGGTGGCCGGTGCCATCCAGGAGGGGCACTTCCACGTGGCCACCTTGGCGATCTTTGGGGTCGGCGGTCACAGTGGCTCGTACCGCTACCGTTCCCCACTCGGGGGCTTCCGCTAATCGATCCACGGGAGTCACGTGGTCGCCGCTGGCTTGATTCGTAGACCACAGCACCCACCCTTCAACGGGCTCTTCTGCGGCAGCAAATACGGCGCGGCGGGCCGCGTTGGATAATCGCTCAGGGTCCAAGCCACGAAGGCCAATCAACACCGGGCAAGGGGTATTGGGAATGCACGCCAAGCGCCCCTCGACGCCGTCAAGGGAATGGAACGTGATGCCCATGCCATCCAGCAGCATGAACGGGGCGGTGGCCAAGGCGCGGGGGGTGCCGCGTCGGTTCGGGACCCGGTAGGCAATGAATTCATGGCTCGACGCTGGGCCTTCCCATGCGGCGGCGGCAAGCGCGCCTACAATGCCTCGGCCCGTGCCTCGCACCTCGGTGCCAGTCAGAGCGGCCGCAGCGCGCCTTGCGTCATCAGGATCCACACGTCCTCGAACTGCTGCCCAGTACAGTCCAAGCGGAGCCGCATCGGGAACAACCACAACACAAGCGTCGCTGCCTGGTTGAGCCTCTTCTTGCACGGTGGCCCAGACGCGATTGGCGATATCTGCGGCGCGTTCGGGGGGCACTGGAATGCCATCGGGGAATGCGCGCAATTCATGCCCCATCAATTCGCCCATTTGCACTTGCGGGCCCTCGGGAATGCACAACTCAAAGCACACGGCGCCGTTGCCTCGTGTCTTGTGCGGCACATTGGGATTGAGGCGAACCAAACGGGGCAATCCACGAAGGGCAAGCCCGGGCACGGACAGCAACGCACGAAACACAACATGCGACGTGCAACCGCCCTCAGGGTCGTCTGTGTCGTCAAAGGCGACCCGCATCGGCGGAGCGAAACCGCCACCGGGCTTGAGGGTGTCGCGGGGAAACTCCGGCCCAAGCAACCAAAAGTGGGACGGCTGATGCGACGTTCGTGGCGAAGGTTCTCGAGGTGCAAGGATTGCGCAAGCAGTATGGTTCCATTGAAGCGCTCAAAGGAATTGACCTCACGGTTGAGTCAGGAGAAGTATTCGGATTTCTTGGCCCCAATGGCGCCGGAAAGACCACCTTTACCAAGTGTGTCACTGGCTTCGTTCGGCCCGACGGAGGTACCGTCAACTTGCTGGGAGAAGATGCGCTGGCCAATCCCCCCGGAACCGCCAGGCACGTGGGCCTCGTGCCCGATCAATACGACTTCTACAGCAACCTCACCGGCCGCCAGCACTTGGATTTCTATGGGCGACTTGCCCGAATGGACAAGGAAGACCGAAGCGCCCGCATTGAGGAAGTGCTAGAATTGGTCGGCATGACCGAGCGCGCCGATAGCCGTGTCAAGAGCTACAGCCACGGCATGAAGCAGCGCATCTGCATCGGCCAAGCGATTCTGCACCGACCAAAGCTGATTTTCTTCGATGAGCCGACGAATGGTCTTGATCCCAAGGGCGCCTTTGAACTTCGAGAGATGATCAAAGGCCTTGCGAGGGATGGAACGGCGGTGTTCCTCAACAGTCACCAATTGCACGAAGTGGAAACCACCTGCAAGCGCGTCGCCATCCTCGACAAGGGCGTACTCAAGACGGTCGCTCCCGTGGATGAGCTTCGAAAGCGCGCCGGCGGGGGCTCCATGGTTCGTGTTCACATTGACAACCCGGCCCGCCCCCATCACCAAGCACTGGCCTCTGCCGGTGCCACCAACATATCGCTTGACGCCAACATCGCATCGTTTAGCCTGGATGATGAACGGGTCCCCGATGCAGTCTCGGCCCTGGTCGGTGCCGGGGCGCGCATTCGATCCGTTGAATCTGCGGGGGCAAGCCTCGAAAGTGTCTTCCTAGAACTCACCGGCGGCTTCCAGGAGGTGGCCTGATGTTCTGGCATGCAACCTATGAAATTGCGCGCAAGGAAGTGCTGCAAAACTTGCGCACCAAGCGACTTCTTGGCGTGGGTATCACCGTGGTCCTGGCCATGGTTCTCGTGACACTGCTCTTGCCCTCCTTCATCGGCACCGAGTTCGTTAGCTTCCTATTTCCTGGAGATGTGGTGCTCGCCAACGGCATCATCGGATTCTTCCTCGAAAATCCGCTCTTCATCTTCAGTGGAATTTTCCTGTTTCAGCTCATGGCGCTCCTATTGACTGGGGACTCGGTCGCCAGTGAATGGGATCGACGAACCATTTTCCTCATTTTGTCCAAGCCTGTGCCTCGATCGGCATTTGTGCTTGGCAAATACCTAGGAGTCTCCATCAGCATTGGAGGATTCGCCGTGCTCACCATTCTCCTAGACTATGTGCTTTTGATCATGATTCATGGAGCGCCGGGCGCGGAAG
>JBFJXT010000013.1:0-18138 GCA_041623015.1 Thermoplasmatota archaeon
AGGTGCATCCAGCGGTCTGCGATTTTGACGGTCAGGTTTGCCTTTGACTCGGGTGCAATTTTTGCAAATGTATCCTTGGCTGCGTCGGCAATTTTTCTTTCGGAGTCTGGGCGTACATAGATGAGGAGTCGCTCGGGCACTAAATCAAAGTCTTCCGCTTCGGCCGCGAATTCGCCGCTTATCCAGCATGGATCTGGAAATGCATCAAGAAATTGCTGTGGATTGGGGACATGGAAATGGAACGCCTTGTGGAGCGGTTTTTCTTTGATGGACTTCAGGTGTCCAAACAGCGCCTCGGGGTGATGGGTAATGCCACGTCCCTCCAATCGTTTGAGTGCTGCGTGCGCGGTTGATGGGTGTAATCCGCAGCGACGCACTAGCTCAGCCGTTGTTGCCTGGGGGTTGTGGAGCAAGTGGCGTGTGACGACGAACTCAGCAGGTGCTCGCACAGCCTCAAATTGAAGACTTTACTATATTATCCTTATTCGTGTTCATATTGTTGTTCTTATACCAAAGTGTAGAAAATACATGAATTCCACATATACACATTGATGGTGGCAATATAGGATTGCGAATGCGAAAACCATATGATTGAAACCAAGGAGCAAAATTTAACAAATTTGTATGCATTAAGCGTGACATATACTTTGTATATCGACATATGTTGGTGGGTTTGCATAAATTTAGGATTGGTCCTTGGTGCCACTGCCTAGGGGTGTGTCGGGGCCACGCTCGTCCGTCCTACTGCCCCTTTGTACCTCAACCTCCGCACCATCGCTACCCCTGCCATCAAAACACACCCAAGCGAAATCACGATAACAATCGGCGTCGGCTTGAATCCGCCCTCAACGAGGGAGGTTGACAGGGCCATGAGTCCGATGAGAGGGAGGCTGAGGCCGATGGCGAGGAGGGCTTGGATCCAGTGCTTGGGTCCGGGTTGTACGGGCACGAGGAGGGCTTGCAGAAACAGGTAGCCGGGGATGAACAACAGCACGGGGAGGGTGAGCACGAGGCGCATTTGGCTGCCTTCTGGGAGGGTGCGGCCGGCGGCGGCGATGCCGACTACGAGGAGGGCGACGGCGAGGTCGGTGCATTGGAGGATTTTGGCGCCGAGGGTTTGTGGCGCGGGTTGGGTTGGGTCAATGCGCGGGGGCGCCAGCGTGGTCATGGCTGTGCATTCGATTGTTTTGGCATTGTCTTTGTCGCTGGGTTGTGTTGGGGCCTTGGGGGTTCGAGGGGGAGGCGATGAGTGCCTTGAGTCCGGGGTCCCTGTGCGACCGCAGCGTTGTCCCAACACGGGAAACTAGGCCGGGCCACGAGTCTCACCCGACCATCATGACCCAGGAATCCACGGTGCACAAGGTCGCCACCGCCGTCATGCTCGTGGCGCTTGTGGCCACAGTTGTGCTCGGATTGGTGCTGCGATTGCAGGACCCACTTTCATCGCCCGCCGTCCCCGCCGAGGACCCATACACGCACATGGCGCTGACGCGCAGTCACTTGGCGGATGGAAATATTGAGCCCCTGTACACCACGGGCACCACGTACCCGCCTGGTTTGCATTCGGTGCTTGCGGCAACGTGGGTGTACACGGGCGCGGACTTGTACGATATTTTCCGCGTGGGTGCTTCCGTGATGGGTGCCATTGGGGTATTGGGTGTTGGTTTACTATTGACGCGATGGGGTGGACTCGCCGCTGGCCTCACGGGGGCGATGGCGTTTGCTGTGGCGCCGGAGGCGATTTTCCGCACAACCATGATGGCGCCGACGGCGTTCGATTTGGCGGTGCTGCCGTTCTTGTTCTACGCCTTGCTTCAATTGATGCAGGGGCGATTCATTTGGGCGGGGCCCGCAGCGGCCCTTTGCCTGTTCTTGACCGTGGCGCACCCTTGGGTGCTTGGCATCCTGGGGCCTGCCATCTTGGTCATGGCGGTGCTTGCTTTGATGTTCAAGATACCCCGAGCCGACAAGGCCGAGGGCAAACCCGAGAAGGCGTCCATGGCGCCCACGGTGGCTGGAATTGGTGCTGTGTTGCTGGTGAGTGGCATGACGCTTGGCGTTGCGGTGTTTGCTTGCTGGACTGATTGTGGTCTTGGGTTCCAAGACATCGCCGTGCCGACGCTCGACGCGGACCTTGATCGCATTGCACTTGCCATCAGTGGCACCAGTGTCGGCCTTGGAGTGCTGCTCGTTGCTGGACGCAAAAAGCTCGTTGGGGTCCATGAAAAGGTGGGGGCGGCACTGGGAAATCCCCGCGTACGCCCCGTCATGAGTGTCTTGATAGGAGCTGTTGTGCTTGGTATTCTGATTCCTGCCATTCGCGCCGGAATGCCGGATCAAGTGGATTTGCCCCGCATGATGGGGTGGCCCATCATTGCCCTAGCGGCGGCCGGCCTCGTAGCCCTTCCCTACATTCGCTCCCCGGCGATTCTGGCCGGTGCTGGTATTGCCGCCGCCACGTTCCCCTTCGTTGTGCACAATCCGTTCCACAGCGAATACTGGCCCCACCGAACCGCCGTCTACCTCAGCATCGGCATGGTGCTCTTGGCGGGCGCCTTTGCGGGTGCTGCCATTCGTGCATTCATTCGTGCCTGGAACAATGCCGCCGTACACCGAGGGCACCTTGCTGGAACGCGGCTTGGAGTTCGCTCCGCCATGGCGGGGGGCGTCTTGTCCCTGTTTTTGGCCATCAGTCTCGCAGGCACCGTCTACGCCGTGTCTCCACCTGAGTACGAAGGTGGCTGGTACCGTCTCTACCCCGACTGCGAATTTGAAGCGCTGCGGGATGTGGCTCAAAATCAAGACGAATCAACCATCATCATCACGGGCGGCTGGGAAGCCAAATTGGTCATGGCGGCCTTTGCCCCTGAACCCTTGAATGTGTGGCCCAGTCGAGGCTTCTACTGGGATGGAGAGCATCGAAATCAAGTGCTCAACGATCAACTGCTTGGTGGCAAATCCGTCGTGGTTCTGGTGGATCGCTACTTGGCCCTAGAAAACCCTGGGCTTGACTTGTCGTTCCTCAACGAAGCGCCATGGACTGCAGAGGAGTCGCTGTGCAACGGCATGGGCATCGTGCAATCTCGAGTGCTTACCTACCGCGCCGAGGGGGTGCCGCAATGAGCGCCACATCCCCGCACACCAACGGAACGGCGTCACAAACCCCAACGGACACAGCAGCCCAGTCCCACAAGGGCGGTTTGGTCACCATCATTGTTCCAGCCAAGGACGAAGCGGCTGCCATTGGCGAGACCCTGCGCGCCTTGCCCATTGCCACGCTCGAAGCGATGGGATTCACCGTGGAAACCATTGTACTCGATGGACACAGCCACGACGGAACCCCAGACATTGCCCGCGCTGAAGGGGCCACGGTCATTCCCGATGAAGCGGAAGGCAATGGATCCGCTGTTCGAAAGGCTCGGCCCATGTTCCACGGCGATTACGTGGTGATGCTTGATGCGGACGGATCCTACGCCGCCGATGCCATTCCTCGTGTCCTTGAGCCCCTTGCTTGGGGTCAAGCAGATGTTGTGATGGGAGACCGCCGCCCACTGCCCGGGGCGATGTCCGGATTGCACAAAGTGGGCAATGTCCTATTGTCTGCGGGGGCAAGTACCCTGTATGGGCATCGCTGCCCGGACCTATGTACGGGCCTCTGGGCGTTTCGGGCAGACGTGCTTCAGGCCATGCCCCTCGAAAGTTGCGGCTTTGAGCTGGAAGCGGAGCTGTTTGCCCTGTCCTCGCGCATGCACCTGCGCATCGCACACATCCAAGCGGACTACATGCCCCGCGCGGGCACCACCAAATTGTCAGCGACCCGCGACGGCGCCCGCATTGGCTGGTGCTTGGTGCGATCTCGATTCAGATCAATCTCCCGCACCTCGCGGCCGTCCACGCGGCCCAAGGCCCCTTCCGCATCTGAGCCCCCTGTCCCATTGTCCTCAAAGCCGAGTGTCCCTTCGTCCCAACCCAATGGGGCCACTCGGGAAAACGAGACGGATGGAGGGGGCCCTGGCACCGACGCCCTGACGGTTCCCGTTCCACAAGTCAAGCGCCCGGCGCGACCATTGAGGCGGGGACACGAATGAGTCGTGGCTCCCGGCGCATGGTGTTGGCGGCTTGTTTTCTAAGCAGTGCAGCACTTGCAGGGTGCCTACAAGGTGGCGGACGAGCCACCGGAGGAGAAGAAGGCGTCATTGAAGCACCCTCATTGGCTGGCTGGGCTGGCAAGGAAGGCATTGATGCTCGCTGGATTGGCGTGCTCGGTGCACCCGCAACCTCCGGCCAAGACAAGTGGCCTGGAACGTTCGATGCCCGCGTGACTCCGGTGGATGTGGATGGGGATGGGTTGGACGAGTTGGTCGTCCCGAGTCGAGATCGTCACGTGTACGTGTTTGATCCTGCCAGTGGCGACATTCGAGCAAAGCTGCCCATTCGCTTACCTCCTTCTTGGCACGTTGAAAATATTCTCAACCCCGTCGCCGCCGGCCACATCATGCCCGATGGTCCCATGGTCCTCGTGGCCACGAGTCCTGCTGCCTATGTCACCGCGTGGGCCTTTTCCGGCCTAGACGAACACGGGGACTTTGCATTTGAGCGGCTCTGGGAAGTGCGCACGGATGCCTGTTACTCGGGAGCCGGCATGGATGCAGGCGCCACCTTAGCGGATCTAGATCAAGACGGCGAATTAGAGGTCCTGGTCCAAACGGAGCAAGTGGGATTCTATGCGCTTGAATCAGACGGATCCGCCCTGTGGAGTCAATGCTGGGCCGGGGGAAACGCCGAAGCTGTCGCCGAAGATCTTGACGGAGACGGAGACCTAGAGGCAATCTTTGCCTCTGACAGTGGCCTCCTATCGGTGCTGGATGGCGCAACTGGGTCACCTCAATGGTCCTTCAATGCGGCCGACCCCAGATACGGGATTTCCCCTGCATCCATCTCTGTCGCGCCTACTGTTGCCGACCTAGACGGAGCCCTCCCGCTGGAGGTGCTGTTTACTGCGCGTCATGCTCCGGTGGATGACCCCATTGCGTTCCAATCGTTTCACATGGCAATTTTTGCCGTCCGTGAAAACCCCGAGACCTGGCGCTCTGAACTGATTTGGCGCGTGCAACCCGAATGGGCCAACCCGATGAGTTACACGCCCCTCATCGTCGAGGACGTGGACCAAGATGGCGCCATGGATATCCTTGGCATGGACTGGAACACCATTGGACACTGGCCCGGCAACTGGGAACACCTAGGCCCTGCCAACGCATTTCGACTTGATGCGCAGGGACAAACCGTCTGGGTGCAATCCATTGACGCCTGGTGGTCCAACAAAGCCATCGCCTTGGCAGACAGCGACGACGATGGAACCCTAGAGGTGCTTGTGAATGGCGCAGGGCTCGGTGGCGACGGCATATGGCGCCTCGATGCCGCAACTGGCACCAAAGAAGGATTCCTTTCTGCCGGGGGCTGGAAATTGATGCGTGGCCCTCAGTTGCTTGATCTTCGACACGATGGCCAATTGGACCTCGTGTTTCCCGTTGGGCCCATCGAAGGCCCTCCACACGGCGCAGTGCTCGTTTTTGACCTCGACGTGCCCGCCACACGACTAGGTGATGTCCCATGACATACGCGACACCCCGGACAACCCGGGCCCCACAACGACCCTCCACGCCTGCCCATCGAATGCCCTTGAGTCTGTTTGTATTGGCGGTGTTCCTTGGGGGAATGCTGTTTGTGGTGGTGCCTGCCCCCGGTGTAGAGGCCGCACCCGCAGCCACGAGTCGCGAATTGACAATCTCCACAGCATCCGCCAATCCGACCGTTCCCTTCCAAGCCTTTGACGCAGCACCTCCCAAGGTGTTTGATTTCAACGGGGACGGGAAAAAGGAAATCGTCGTCCAAAACGACAATCGGTACGTCTACGTCTTCGACTCCAGCACAGGCGCTTTGCTTTCCGAATTGCAAACCACTTACCCAGGTGGCTGGGGGGCACGCTCCATCAATGGCCCCGAAGCCGCCATCCTCGTCGAAGGCGGTGTGCCCCACGTCGTTGTGGCTAATTCCGCGTCTTACATCACCCTGTTTCGGTATGAAGAATCCTCGAGCACGCCTGGAAGCTTCCAATTTACCAAACTCTGGGAGCGCCGCCTCGACAGTTGCGGTGAATCCAATCCCGGCATGGATAGTAAGCCAGTCCTCGCTGATCTTGATGGCGATGGCGACCTTGAAAACCTTGGCTACGCCGAAGAAAAGGGCGGATTTGCCCTGCGCCTGGATGGCAGCGTCATGTGGAAAACCTGCATCAACGGAGGAAACTCCGAGCCTGCGGTGGCCGACCTCAATTTTGACGGCTCACTGGAAGTGGTCTGGGTCAGCGATGGTGGCGTGGTCACCGTTAGCAATGGCCAAACCGGCTCAACCAAGTGGACATTCTGGGCAGGACACCCGCAATACAACCTTGGGGCCGCGTCCATTCCAGTCGGAGCGACCATTGCCCAAGTGGACGGTGTTGGACCTCTGGACATTGTGTTCGGTGCCCGCGACAGCCACGAGCGCTACGACTTTTCAAAAAACCACGCAGCACTGTTCGTGGTGAAAGGCAGCGGCGGCCTCCTCTGGATGAGACAGGATTTCAACGGAGGCGCGCCCTTGACCTACACCCATCCTATTGTACATGATGTGGATGGAAACGGCAAGGCGGACGTGTTCTGGGCAGACTGGAACACCGTTGGACACAAGCCGCCACACCCTGGCGACCCCACTCCGGCTTGGCAAATCACTGGGCCGGCGCACTTCTATCGGTACGATTCCACTGGGAACTTGATCTGGAAGCAGACCCTGGAGACCTACTGGAACAACAAGGACATGGCGATGGCTGATGTGGACCAAGACGGCGTCCAAGAGGTCCTGGTGAATGCGCCCGGTTCAGGAGGTGACGGCATTTGGTATCTCAACGGCATCACAGGTGCCAAGGAGACGTTCATTAGCACGAGCCCCTGGAAAGTGAGCAGAGGTCCCATCGTGGAAGACCTGTGGAACACCGGCACCATGCAATGGGTTGTCCCCGTGGTCGCTGCCACCAACGCAGTTTCCGGGGGTGCCATCTTGGTGTACGACACCCATGCGGTGTTCAATGCCGCTTGGCCGCACATGCCCTATCCATCGGCAGGAGCCGGCGCGCCCCCTCCAACAGGGGACTTCAACGCCACGTTCACCATCAAATCTCCAGGAACATGGTGGCAGGAAGTGACCGCGGCGCCAGATCCCGCCAGGCACATCACTGCGATGCACATCCGCATCAATGACGGCGGCTGGGTTCCCATGTCAAAGAGCCACTGGGGCGCCTGGACCTCGTCACACAATACCGTAGCGGGAACCAAAGTGGAGTTCCGCGCCATGGATGCAGGCAACTTTGCCAGCCAAAGTGCGCCCTTTACATGGCTCGACGGGACCCTGACAAAACCGAGCGTCCCTCCAAGTGACCCGCCGCCTCCAACAGGAGACTTCGATGCGACGTATTCGGTCCCTGGCTCGGTGAATAACTGGTGGGTAGAAGTCAAAGTGAATAGCATTCACGCGGTTTCCTCCGTGACCGCATCCGTGGATGGAGGGGCGCCCGTTTCCCTGGTGAAGCAGAGTTGGGGCAATTGGGCCAAGAGCTTCTTCGTGGCAACGGGAAGCAGCGTGGTCTTCACCGCAACCAACACTGTGGGAGATACGGACACCAGCGACCCAATTCTGTGGCTGGGCAATCCGCCCCCTCCGCCTCCGCCGCCAACTGGTGACTTTGAGGCGACCTTCAAACTAGGAGGGGGAGTCAACGCTTGGTGGGTGGATGTGAAGGTAACCAGTGCCCACCCTGTGGCAGGGGTCACTGCTACCGTCGATGGAGCAAGCCCCGTGGCACTCGGCAAGACCACGTGGGGCACCTGGGCCAAGAGTTTCTACGTGCCCGCAGGAAGCATGGTGCAGTTTACAGCCACAAATACGGAAGGCGCCAGTGTCCAATCCCAAGTCTTTGAGTGGCTCGTGACCGATGGGCCCTTCACTGCGACCTTCAAGCCAGGCGATCCCAGCAACAACTGGTGGGTCGAGGTCACCGTGACCTCCCCGCAACCGCCTGCAACTGTGGATGCACAAGTGAATGGCGGCGAATGGGTCAACTTGCCAAAGACGGCCTGGGGCACCTGGGCCAAGAGCTTCTTTGTGCCCGATGGGGCCGGGGTCGTCTTCCGGGCCACCAGCAGTGGCGGCACCGTGGTCACCAGTGAATCCGTGGTGTGGATCTAGGGTTTCCTCCTGTTGAGGCCTTCTTCCTTTCCTCCTTTGTGTCTCCTTGAATGGGGGCAATAGCGCCCGATTTTGCCTGAATCCATCGTTGGAGGGGCCCTGGGGGCAGCGCGTTTTATGGCGTTCGTGGCGCTTTGTTTTGGCAAATTCTGGAGTTATTCGGATTTCTTGAATGGTGTTTCTCCTTATGGAGCGCAATAATTAGTCCCAAAAGGCCGCGCTCCCAAAGGCCCAACAGGAGGAAAAACTGCCTTTAGGCGCCCGGGCCGGCGGACAAATTCACAACATTGTGGCTGCCTGGACGAATCCAAAAAAGCAGTGAAAAGTTATATAGGAAATACGAAAATTCGCTTCTCCTCTTTAACAACCACCGTTGCGCGCTATATTCCACAAGAGAGAGTGGGGATTTGTCCAGAGAGGACGGGGACACAGTGCGACCATCGCACTCGACTCCCCTGCAGCCTCTCTGGTTCACAGGTGCTGTAAATGAATAAACTAGCGATAGCCATCCTCAGTCTTGGCCTCTTCATTGGAGGTCTCCCGCTCGTCATCGACTCCGTCGGTGCAACCACGTCCGATCCCGGTACGATGGGCTTCGGCATGGAAGCCGCGTCCATTGGTTACCAAACAGACGCCGGAGTCGCCCCCGACTACGGTACCTTCTGGATCGGTCCCTGGACCCTGAACCACGGCGGTTGGGGAAGTCCCGACAGCGAACTGAGCAACATGAAGAGCCAGGGTGTCACCCCGGCCATCCACTTCTACTACTGGGGCGACGACATCAGTCAGTCCTGCCTCCAACACGGCTGCTGGAGTAGCCTCCACGGAGCCCAAAAAACCCAAGCCGGCTGGAACAACCTCGCCGACCAAATGATCGAACACCTTCACAGCCGCATGGGCGGCGAAGAAGTCGTCATCTTCCTCGAATCTGAATTCAACAAAGGCGACGTCCAATACTACGAACCCCTCGACGCAATGCTCGCCACCATGGCCGACCGCATCCACGCCGGCTACCCGAACGCCAAAGTCGTCCTGAGCCTAGGCAGCTGGAACCCCGGCGCCTGGAGTACCTGGGACCGCACCGCTGCCGCCAGCGACTACGTCGGCATCCAAGGCATGCGCGGCTCCACTCGCGACAGCCAAACCCACTACAACAACCTCTTCGAAGACACCGTCAACAACGCCAACTTCCTGAACAACCTCTTCAACAAGCCCATCTTCATCCAAGACCTTGCCCTCAGCTCGTACCCCGAGCCCCAATACCTCGACCTCCAAGCCAACGAAATGCGCGAGTTCTTCGACGGCATGGGCGAACTCAAGGAGGCCGGTGTTGAAGCCCTCATCTACCGCAGCTTCCGCGACAGTCCCGGCATGAACCTAGCCAACTACTACGGCCAAGCTGAACGCCACTGGGGTATCGCCTGGAGTGGCAGCGGCGAGCTAAAGCCCGCTGGACACGTCTGGATCGACGGTGTGCTCGCCGAGCGCGGCGCCCCCAGCAGCGGCGGCAACCCCGGTCCTGCCCCCGAACCCAACACCGACTTCACCGCCAGCTTCACCCCGTCCTCGGGCAGCAACGAATGGTGGGTCGATGTGAAAGTCACCGGCAACCACCAAATCAGCAAGGTTGAAGCGATGCACAACGACGGCAACGCCGTCCAACTATCGGCCACCTCCTGGGGCACCTACGCCAAGAGCTTCCACGCCCCCGCCGGCAGCATGGTCTTCCGTGCCACCGACACCAGTGGCGCCACCGTCACCAGCGACGCCATGTCCTGGCTCGGCGGCAGCACCCCTGCCCCCGAACCGACGCCCGAACCCGTCCCGGAACCTACTCCCGAACCGGTCTTCGACGCTCAGTTCACCCCTGCAAAGAACAGCAACCCATGGTGGGTCGAAGTGAAGGTCGCCTCCAGTGAGGCCATCAGCAAGATCGAAGCGATGCACAACGACGGCGCCCCCGTCACCCTCACCGCCACCTCCTGGGGCACCTACGCCAAGAGCTTCTACGCTCCCGCCGGTACCATGGCCTTCCGTGCCACCAGCACCGACGGCGCCACGGTCACCAGCGAAACCTTCTCCTGGCTCGGCGGCCAAGTGCCCGCCCCCGTCCCCGAACCCGCCCCTGAACCCGTGAACACCGCCCCCGTGGCCAGCTTCACCACCAGCACCACCGAAATGGCCGCCAGCTTCGATGCTAGCGGATCCACTGACGCTGATGGCGACGCCCTCAGCTACACCTGGACCTTCGGCGACGGCAAGACCGGCACCGGCACCACCGCCAGCCACACCTACGCTGCCCCCGGCACCTACACCGTGACCCTCACCGTCACCGACGGCGAACTGGCCCACTCCATGAGCCAAACCATCACCGTGCCCGCCCCTGCCTTCACGGCCACCATCGACACCACGAACGGCATCAACGCCTGGTGGGTCGAAGTGACCGTCAGCAGCAGCGACTCGGTCAGCAAGGTCGAAGCGATCGTCAACGGCGGCAACCCCGTGGCCCTCCCGGCTACCTCCTGGGGCACCTACGCCAAGAGCTTCTTCGTCGCCCAAGGCAGCGAAGTGGTCTTCAAGGTGACCCGCGCCGACGGCCAAACCGTCAGCAGTGACCCCATCGCCTGGCTCGGTGCCGCCACCCCGGCCCCCGAACCCGCCCCCGAACCGGTCCCTGAACCGTTCACCGCCACCTTCGCGCCAAAGACCCAAGGCAACAAGTGGTTCATCGAAACCAACGTGGACGCCAGCGAATTGATCACCAAGGTCGATGTGCGCATCAACGGCGGCGCCTGGACGAGCCTCAGTGAAACCCAGTGGGACTCCTACGCTACCTCCGCCAAGCTGGCCAAGGGCTCCACTGTGGAGTTCCAAGCCACCAGCACCACCGGCGCAACTGCCACCAGCGAGGCCTTCGCCTGGTTCTAAACAGGCAACTGACTCCCACTTTTCCCGCTCATGCCCGCCTCGGCGGCAGCACCCTGAGTCTGGCATGAACCCCTCCCTGCGGGGTCGGCAACGGCCCCGTGGGAACCTCTACCCCTCTTTCCTTCGAATCACTTCTTGATTGACTTCACTTCCTTTGGCGACCACTCCGGTACGCGACGGCGCCGAGTGCAATGGCCGCAAGACCTGCCCATAAGGAGGGGAATACGGGAATCTCGGCGCATTCTACGCCCTCATTCTCAAACATTCGCGCAGGTCCCGAGGGGCCCGTATTCGTTTCATTCCAACCGGCAGTAACCCAGATTTTGACAATCGGATCGTTCAGGAAAAAGTCGTACGTCTTTGTTCCGGGGAATCCCCAATTGGTCTCGTAAAAGCGCCCTTGGCAATCCTCCGCTAAAAAGTCAAACAGGTACTCTTCGGCGTCAATACTCACGCCGTGTCCATTCGGAGTATACAACACTTCAATCATGGTACGCGGGGGTACTGGTGCTCCAATTTGAGGGAGGGTCAGCAACAAGGCCACGGCAATGATTGGGATGCCTAGGGCAAGCCGTTTCTTTCGGAGGGCAGGCTTAGAGGGCGCCGTGCGCGTTCTGTAGCGTGGGGTCTGCATTGGGAATCACCATCGTCGATGCGTTCGATCTAACTCCCATTTTACCGATTGGCAAGGCATTCAATTTCAGGGACGAAATGGTGTGCCGGAGTCTCGGAATTTGCCCCGCGTGCCGCTCCCGGCTGAGCCTGCCGCCAAACTGTCCCTGAAAACCTATCGTGCTCCCGGCGCCCAGGAGAACGTATGCACATCGCGTTGGTCTCGCCGTTTGACCCAGACCCCGACAGGCCAGGCGACGGCGGTGGCCACGTGGGTGGCGTTGAGCGCGTTTTTGCGGAAGTGAGTCGGCGCCTCGCAGAACACGGACATGACGTGAGTGTCATTTGCTCCACCCATCGCCCCGATCACATCTGCATGCGCAACGGGGTCCGAATGATTCGTATCCGGCGAAAGGGCCTGGTGCTGCGCGCCCCCGTGGCCGATTTGGCCCGGCACGTTCCAAAAGAGGCGGACTTGGTGCACGTGGCCGCCACTTACCCATTCACCACGCCCCGGGTCCTGCGCCGGGCCCGAGACTTAGGTGTGCCTGGGGTGCTCGATTTTCACTTCGAACCCGCCCCCGGTGGTGCCGTTGGACGACTGGCTGCCTCCGCGTACCGACACGTGGGTCCGCCCAGTTACCGACTAGCGCACACCGCCTTGGTGCGATCGATGAGTTATGGTCGCAGTGCGCCAAGCCTTGCCGTTGTCCCAGAAGACCGCTGGCGCGTGGTCCCAAACGGCATCGACCCGGACCGATTCCACCCCATGGGCCCCATCCTCGGCGGCGGGCACTTGCTCGTGGTTGGCCGCTTGGTCCACTACAAAGGCATCGAAGTCCTGCTCCATGCGCTTGCGAGGCTCCACGATCCGCCACCGCTTGTAGTGGCCGGCGACGGGCCCCTGCGGGCATCCCTAGAGGCACTTGCTCGGCGACTCGGGGTTGCGGCTCGATTCTTGGGCCGCGTGGCGGATGAAACCCTGCCCGCCCTCTACCGGGGCGCCTCCCTCACCATTTTGCCCAGTGTAAACCGCCAGGAAGCATTCGGAATTTCGCTTCTGGAAAGCATGGCCTGCGGAACTCCCGTGGTCGCATCGGGATTGCCCGGCGTCAAAGATGTGGCCTGCGTGGGGGGACTGATTTCCACACCAGGAGACGCTGCGTGCTTGGCGGCCCGAATTCAGGACGCCCTCGAAGAAGGTGCTCTGGTGCGGGGTGAATCTCTGGCCAATCCAGTGCGCCGGGATTATTCCTGGGCCAGTGTCACCAATAGACTCTTGGAGGTCTACCACGAAATTCTGCGCCACCCCGAACCCGGAACGGCGCCGGATGGTCCCATCCAGCAATACGGTCAGCCCGAGTCCCTCTCGCCCCAACTCCCAATCGCCCCGGAGGTGACGGTCCCTGCGAATCCTCTGCGCAACTCCCTACTATGATCCCGAAGGCGGCGGGCTGGAGCACTACGCACGGGGCATTTTGACTCGGCTAGCGGCCCGAGGAAACACCGTCCACGTGGCGACCATGACTCGAGAAGGGCACCCCTCGTACCAAGCGGGCGCACACGATGAGGGCGTGCACATCCACCGCACCAAAGCCCGCATCAAAATTGGCAACACGCCCATTGATCCTCGCTACAGCCATCTCATTCGGCAGGGCATTCGGCAATTGGAGCCGGATGTGATTGTGGCCCATTGCCCCGTGCCTTTTGCCGCTGAAGCCGCGTACAATGAAGCGAGTCGCTGTGGATTGCCCTTCATTACCACCTACCACGCGGGTCGTTTGCGCGGCAGCAGTTTCATGCTTGAAGCAGTCGCCCGCGTGCTGGATGCAACCATTGAACGGCGCATGCTTGCAGGCAGCGCTGGCCTCATCGCCGTCAGTCCCTATGTTCGAGATCACGCTTTAGGAGAACACGGCCACAGGGCCCGTGTGATTCCGCCTGGCGTGGATACGAACATCTTCACGCCAACCTCCGAGCACGTGCTTGATGAGGGCCTGGAACCTGCTTCGGCGGGGCCCAATATTTTGTTCGTAGGTCCCCTTGCTCGCGCCTATCGCTGGAAAGGCATTGACGTGCTGTGTCAGGCGTTTCAGACGATTCAAAAAACCCTCCCACGCGCGACGCTTACCCTCGTTGGAAAGGGTGATCGAAGCCCAGAATTTCACCGCCTCGCCAACACCAGTGGCGGATCCATCCAAGTTCACGACTGGCTCAGTCAAACTCAGTTAGCTGACGCCTATCGACGAGCAGACGTTGTGGTGTTGCCAAGCCTCACCGATGCAGAATCCTTTGGGATGGTGCTAGCAGAAGCCAACGCCTGCGCAACTCCTGTGGTTGCATCCAACATTGGAGGCATTCCTGATTTCGTGCGCGACGGCGACAATGGATTGCTTGCCCGTCCAGGCGACGCCCGGGACCTTGCCCAAAAAATTCAGGCGGTTCTCAAAGACCCCGACGAAGCGCACGCCATGGGCAAGCGAGGCCAACGCCGTGTGGAGACAGATCACAATTGGGACACCTTGGCCATCGACACAGAACACGTGCTTCGACGCGCCGCACGGACCCTTGTTCACCCCTAAGAATCCCGTTCAATGAAGCCTCTTGTCTCTGTTCTTTTTGCCTTTTTTGCCGCGACGCTCCTTGCCACAGCACTGCCCATTTGGAGTCCAATTGGAGATGATTCTCCTCCGATATTGGCCCCTACTATCGGGCCGGGCCTTCCGCCGCACGGTGGCAACGAAACGGATCGAAGTCAAGGCGGCGCCATGCCGGGTGGCGGAAATCAGGCCCCTGGGCGCATCTCCAACCCATTGGCCCCGCCTCCAAACGCCTCCGTCCCCGAACCGGTGATGAAATTCGGAATCAGCCATGGTTCCTTGGAACATCAAACGCTCTTGGGGATTCAACCAGACTATGGATCGGACTGGGTCGGCGCCTGGACCCTCACCGATGGTTGGCACTCGGTGGATTTAGCATTGGAGCGAATGCGCGCCGCCAACGTCACGCCGGCGATTCATTTCTATTACTGGGGAGACGACATCAAGCCCGAATGTTTCCAAGAAGGGTGCTGGTCTGAGCTGCATGACGCCCACAAGGACAACAACGGATGGTACGCCCTTGCAGGCCAACTCGTGGACCACTTGAATGCGCGAATGGGCGGTGATCCGGTGATGATTCTCCTTGAATCTGAGTTTAACAAAGAAAGCGTCCAATCCTTTGAGGAACTGGACGGGCGGCTTGCAGATATGGTCGATTTTCTGCATGAACGATACCCTGCGGCTAAAGTGGTCCTTGCGCTTGGCAATTGGAACTCAAGTGCCTGGGGCACCTGGGACCGCGCCGCGGCGGCCAGCGACGCAATTGGATTGCAAGGGGTTCGCGGATCAACTCATGACTCAGTGTCGGATTACGTGGGCCTCTACAATGAGACGCTCAAGGGTGCCCAATTGCTCCAAGAACACTTCGAGAAGCCCATCATTCTCACGGACATTGCCCTGTCCAATTACCCCGAGGATGAATTCACGGAAGCGCAGACCCGCGCCATACAGGACTTACTGAAGGGGCTCGACGCTTTGGAGGATGCAGGGGTGGATGCGATATTGTATCGATCCTGGCAAGATACACCAACCATGGACCCCGCCAATCGATACGGTCCTGCGGAACGACACTGGGGGCTCGTGGACATCTATGGCCGACTCAAACCCGCAGCCCACGCTTGGATTGCGGGGATCCTCGCCGAGCGGGGCGACTCCGAGTTTCATGCGGTGTTTGATGTCTCCAAGAATGTCAACGAATACTGGGTTGAGGTGTCCGTCGTCGGCAACCGGCCCGTGGATGAGGTGTGGATTATACTGCCTGACAACGACGCTCGCCAACTCACCCGGAATGCATGGGGGGCCTGGTCAACGAGTGTCTTCGTGCCGGGGGGCAGCGAAGTACGGTTCATCGCCATCGACGGACTTGGCGACATCATGGAAGGGGGCACCGTGGTCTGGAACGCTTAACTTTCGAGCCAGCTCCAGCCTGGGGCCCAAGTCGGCCCGATGATGATTGATCAATCACAAAATTCCTCGCAGCCTACGTTCCTGAACCGACTTGGGCGAATGAGGGGCCATTGCACGACCTCTTGGTGAGGGTCCTCCATCCGTGTGCAATGGCGGGTGCTGCCAATTCATGGTGGGTTTGGCAG
Organism: Thermoplasmatota archaeon; assembly: GCA_041623015.1. GTDB lineage: Archaea > Thermoplasmatota > E2 > JACPAO01 > JAHFTW01 > JANQNI01. Next base: position 16,013 of record JBFJXT010000013.1, read on the forward strand.
CGGGTGATGTTCGTGGATGGAGTCGGATGGACGCCTCGCCCCCGGGCAAAACCAAAAACCGAGGGCGAGGCGAATGGTGGGTTCGGGCGTTTCATGGCACCACGCTTCGAACAGTGGGGGTCCTGTGCCTGGTTGGTGTTCCATGCCTCCTTGGTGCGTCCACCGTGCAACCAATGGGGGCATTATGCGTCTATTATGCGTCCATATTTTATTGTTTGGTAGAATTGAACGTCGGCTGACTTATTTCGGGGCCAATGGTGACCACTTTGCATGGCAGCAACGCCTGGGGGCAAGGAAACAGTCGGCCGTGGGTTCCAACCTCGCGTATCTGCTGGCCAAGACCAAGAAATTGAAGCCATCATGAACGAACTTGATTGGTGGCCAAGCAAACAGGCGTTTGTTCGCGAGGCGGTCAACAAACACATGGCTTGGGCCTGGCGCAACATCGAAGCAAGGCGGGCAAAGGACATCCCGGCGCCGGTGGAGCCTCGGGCGGGGGCCACTGCTCGGGTAGATCTAGAAGACGACGCCGAGTAGGGCGAAATCGTCGGTCTCATTCGACGCTTGGCACCCAATAGATGGGAGCGCGTTTGGGATTGGTTTGCCACACGGTGCTGTGGGGGTCTTTCTGATTTTTCGAGGCGGACTCTGCCTGCACCGCATGTATCGTGGGCTGGAATTGGATGGGGCGCTGGTTGGACTTTGCTTCTGCTTGCGCTCATTGGGTGGAATGCACTCCGATGGCGTCCAATGGCGATGGGTACCACAATAACGGATACAACACTCTGAATCACTAGATTTTTGGCACGAAACCCGGCATCAGCGCGGACGCAAGTGTGCGGTTCCGCATTAATCAATGGAGGTTCGCACGTGAGAAGAAGGGGAGAGAGAAGGATGGTTTCTATGGTGTCACTGGGGGCCAGTTCTACATCTTCCTCCTCATGCCTCCATAGGCCACGGCGCCAACGGCTGCGGCAAGGATGCCTGCAAAGACACTGGGGAACACGGGAATGGTCTTCAGCTCAACAATGGGGCAGTCTTGGGACTCTAGGTCGCCAAACAAGCCCGTGATGTAGTAGGCGTACCCGGTCAGCGGATTGACGTTTGTGTCATTGTATTGGGTGGCGCCGGAGCCCAATGTGTCTAGGTACAGGAAGGGTGCTCCGTTGACGCTGCGGTAGATGTTGGTGCCATCGCTTCCGGGGGCTGGCGTGAAGTTGAGTTGGATGCCGCCTGCTTGGGTTTCAGTGGCTTCTAAATCCGAGGGGCAGGGGGGCGGGCGAACATCGTCGCAGGGGTCGACCCAGAACATCTTGGATTTGGCAAAGTGTCCATGGTTGCCGGGGTGTCCTTCGTCGCTGTAGGCTTCTACGCGGTAGTGGCCCGGGGGCAATACGTAGGGTCCGTTTTGGAAGTGGTAGCCATTGCCGACAACTTCTGGAACGCCGGTCCAGGGATCATCCCCAACGAAGTCTTTGTTTCCCGTGGGGGGCCAGTCATAAAAGACGATGGAGCCGCCTGTTCCGTCCATGTTGACGCCTTCAATCCAGAACTGGCAAATCACGTGGGGGTTGTTGCTGTTGTCTGTGTCGTAGCTGTCGTCATCATGGACTTTGATGGTGCCTGCGTTGCCGTTATGTGCGGATGCGGTGGGCATTTGGCTGGCCAAGAAGATGGCAAGCAGGCCCCAGAGCACGACGCGACGCAGGGCGGTTCGGCGCTGATAGGTGCGCATGATACATTTGCTTGGATGGGTGGTTTTTTGGGACATTTTTGGGTCTCCTGGTCGCGGTGTGCGAGCACTTTGTTGCTTGGTCGGCGCATGGTTTGTGGCTTCAGGGACACCCTCAATGGGACAATTTGGTGGGGTGCCGGGGCAATCGAAAGAATGAGCAGGGAGAGGCAAGAGTACGAGCTAGAGGTGGGGGAAATTGGGTTCAGGCGGCGCCGGAGGGTCCGTTGCCCTTGTTGTTGCCGTCCGTGTGGGGGTCCATGTTGGCTTCCAATTTTCTGAGCACGATGCCCCAGAACAGGAACATGAAAGCGGCAAAGAGAATCCAGCCAATGTGTGCGTGGACGGTCTCAAGGGCCTGGACACCATAGGCACGGCCAACGCGGGTGAGGAT
>JBFJXT010000014.1:0-17706 GCA_041623015.1 Thermoplasmatota archaeon
CCCAACCGGAGTGGCGCGGGCGCTTCGCACTGCCGCAGTGACTGCCTTTGGGGCCCTGGATAATCTAATTCAATCCTTGTTAGCAGCCCTCGCCGCGCGGGACCCCCCGGCCCTGCTCGCCGTGCAGGGCCGCGCTGCCCAAAGCCAGAAGGAACTCCAGGACCGCATCTTTGGCGCAGTGGTGGAACACTGGGGCCGCGACACGGACCCTGCAGAGGGCGTCGCCGCCCACGGAGCCAACCGAATCGGCACCGCCCTCTCCAACATGCTGGATGAGGTGGGTGCCATAGCGCAAAACGTAGGAGCATTGTTGACTGCCGGGAATTGAACCAAAAAATAGGTCGTGTCGGCCAAAAATCATCGCATTGACTTATGAATCAGGCCGACTTACCAAGTCTCGAAGACTTTTATATGACTAGATTAACTCCCTTCATAGTATTTCTTTTCCTGATGCCTGTTATGGGCCCTGTTTCCGCCAGCGCGATGACTTGCGCGGAGGGCGCCGGGTTCGGACCGCAACTCGAAGAACCTAATGCCGTGGCCCACTGGGCGATCTCCGGCGTGGTGTTCGCCGGGTGCCTAAGCGAGACCACCATTCCAACGATTCCTCTCTTTAGTGACGTTGGCTTTGCAGAGTCTCCGGTCAAGATCGAATGGTCTGCTGCCTGCCGGGTAGCATTCCGCGATCAATCCAACTTCTATACCTACACGGTCGGTTCCGTCAGTGCTTCTGTTGGTGGTGCATCATACATTGGGCGCACACCTGTTCTACTGGAAGGTCGCCCATACATCATTACGTCTGAAATGAGCGTGGATATTCCAGAGGCAGTCGGGCCAGAATACACAATCAACACAATCAGGGACAACCCCGACGATCTTTATGACGACCGCCCATGCGTTTGGAACCAGGATGATTCTCAGGTGTTGGCGGGCGATTTAGAGGCGCAGACCAAGTGGAGTGCCGCCATGGTATCGGCCAATACTTGGGCCGCAGAATATATCGACAATGCAGCCTTGGGAGGTCGAGCCGAAGCGTCCTTTTCATTCCTCGACATTGGGGGAGGCCCCCTGGCGGCTATTGGACCTTTTCCATCCACCACATTCACGATGAAATACGAACCCAACACTGGCGCATGGGACTGGCTCGGAGAATTCGTCGTCGCGGACCTAGACGTGACCGAACCAGGGGACCATCAGTTGCTCATTCACGGCCAAGGCGAGAGCAGCGGGAACGACCGGGAGGCTAGCGACATCGTCCAATACGTCGCCCGGAACGTGCTCGAGACATGAGGCGGGTCGTCCTGGCCGTTCTGCTCGCTGTGGGGTTCACCCTACCGGGCTGCATCGACGCCCTGGCATTCGGCAGTGCGGGGACTTCTGATTCGGATGGTTTCATCCTTACCGGTTTTGCCTCCGCCAAGGGGGAGGTTCGAATGAACCATACCTCCTGGGAGAATCTCGTTGTTGCCTGGTCTCCCGGCGGCGAAGCGCACGGCCCGGACGGTTCCATCCTTTCCACTCGATGGTTGCGGCATGAAACGCCCGAAATCACCTTCCACGTCGGCTTCGCTCCCACTGGCGAACCGTTTGCCGGGCGGTCGCATCATTTCGACCTGCGCACCGTCGTCCATCCGGGCCCACCCGGGGCGGCCCTCGTGGGTCCGTGGCTCCTCGTTCCGCTGGCCGGTAAGACGCTGCACATCGGAGACACGCTGGAACTACCAGTGGCCGGAGGCGTCGTGGACGTGTCCGTGGAATCGCGGACGCGCATGGTCGCCACGGTCCGAGGCTACACAGGGTATAACGGACCCGCGGAGTTCGAGTACCGCGTGAAGGACACAGTCCTGCCGGTCGAATTTGGGTACACGGCCGGCTACCCAAAATACCGATTCCACGATGTCGTCGCGCAGGACTGGACCTGGTCGGAAGGCCCTGCCCCCAAATGGGCGCCACCGTCCAACGTGGCCGTCGGCGCCTGGAGCGACGGTCTGCCTCCGGAAGGCACCGGTCATCCCTGGAGACTTCGGGACGCCCTAGCTGATGCACGACGGGTCTCACCGGAAGTGGATAAATGGCTTACGGACGATGAACGGCTTGCACCCACGTATCTTTTCTTTAAGGAAATGGAAGTAGTCGACTCCAGATTAGACATACAATGGCTCTGGGATGTTCGTTTCCGCAACGCGACTCACGACTTCGGATTCAAAATCTACCGGGACCAACCGTTGATCCCCGATCTGCTGCCATCGGTATCTGTGTTCGATACGTGGAGCACGCCGGCCAACAAGCGGGCCTCAGCATACCCGGACGGGACGCCCGGACTCACCCTCGGAGGACTCTATAACTTCTGTGCCAAGCAGGGAGGCCACGGAGATAACGTCGCCATGGCATATGAGGACAATAGCGCTGCCCCTCCCGCAATAACGAGCCCCGACTTCCCACCGTTCGGATTGTCTGAAGCAGGTTGCGGCGATGTGCCCGTCTGGTTCAACCACTTCCGGGTCCTCGACGGCACCACTGGCATGGTCCTGCGTTGGGCGTAGCCGTCGCCCTGAAATCCCCCGGTCGCCTGGGCGCATCGTGCATCTCCTCCCCCTCCGTGGCCGAGGCTTCGACTGCAACATCTTCCTCCTCAAGCACCAGGGGTCCAATGCCTACGATTTGGTGGATGCCGGCATCGGCACAGACCACGCGCACATGTTGGCCCAAGTCACCGAGGTCACGGACCCCCACCGCATTCAAAGCGTTGCCGTCACCCACGAACACTTTGACCACACCGGGGGCCTACCCCACTGGCAAAAACTTGGCGCGAAGATCATCACTTCGGGGCCCACGGCCGAAAAACTGGCCGCCGGGCACGATGTGACGAGCAAGATGTTTGGCGCCGATTTGCCGGTGCTTCACGTGGATCAAGTGGTTGGCGACGGGGACCACATCACGATGGGAGGGCAATCTGTCGCTGTGCTTGGGACACCTGGGCACAGTCCCGGCAGCGTCTGTTACTGGCACGACGCCAGCGGCACCCTGTTTTCAGGGGACACGGTGTTTGCCCAAGGTGGCATTGGTCGCTTCGATTTTCCAGACAGCAACGTGGCCGAATTGTACGAGAGCATCCTCAAACTGGAACGCCTCCCCGTCAATGCCTTGCACTGTGGACATGGGCCAGGATTAGAGGGGAATATGGCAAAGGCAAGCCTCGCTCGTTCCGTCGAGCACGTCACGTCGTGCCTTGGAGCGCGCTCCTAGCACTCGTAGTTGGCTCATTTAAGCCGTCAATTCTGGCGCTTCCACGTACCCGAACCACTGCGATGCTTCGGTGGGAACCATCAGTTGTTGCACTCGTCCACACAGGGTACACTTGCACGATCCGGGATCTAATTGCAGGTGCTTAGTGGGCTCTTTGCATCCTTCGCAGTAAGCGTCCAGAGACCGTTCCCCGCCCATGGTTGACGTTGGACCCAGGAGATGATAAGCGTGGGGGTGGAGGCTAGCGGTCTGGGCGCCAGGCATCCAGGGGGTCCACTTCGAGCTCCAAATCGCCTTCATCGGGCAGCATCTCGAGCATCGCTGCCTTCAGCTCTTCAAGGCCGTGGCCGGTCTTGGTGCTGATTGAGACCCGCTCGGGGTCCTTTTCGAGGTCCAAGTATTGGGCCAAGTCCCATTTGGACTCCACGACCAGCATCGGAATGCCGACCATTTCGTCTTGGGTTTGCTTCAGGAGCGCCTCCTGTTGCTTGAGGCTGTACCCGGCGGTCTCGGTGGGGTCAATCAAGAACAGCACCGCGTCGGCGGCAAACCGCAAAGCGGCCACTGCTTGCTTCTCGATGGCGTTGCGCTCATCTTCAGAGCGATCCAAGAGTCCAGGGGTATCCACCAATTGGTAGCGGGTCTCGACGCCGTGGCGGTCCACGGCATCAAAGTGGCCCACTTCGGCGTGTTTGGTGGTGAAGGAGTATTCGTTGATTTCTGCGCGGCTTCCGGTCCAGGCACGCAGGAGACTGGTTTTTCCTACGTTGGGGTAGCCTGCGATGACCACGGTGGCAAAGTCCGGTCGAACGGAGGGGAGCTTCTTGCAGGCTTCGCGGGTTTCCGCAAGCACGGTCAAGGCCTTGTCCACTTCGTAAACGACGCTGCTGAGGCGGCCGTAGCACTTCTTCTGGGCCTTCTTGATGCCCTCGACGGTGCGCTCCCGGCTCATCTGCATGTTGGCTTGTTGGCCAATGTCGCGGACCTTTTGGCTGGCCCAAGCAACACTGCCCAGGGCTTTGCGCAGACGGGGCAAGCCACTGACGATGTCGAGCACTTCTTGATCGTACGGGCGCAATCCATCCATGTTAGGGAATGCGGCCGGGAAGCGCGCCAAGGTTTCGCAGACGGTGTCCACTACCGATTGCATGCGAGCGGCTTCCGTTTTGCGAATCCGGTGGTATCGTACCGGGTCCGGAATGTCGATCTTGTTGGCACGCTGGAATGCCTTGTCCAAGATCTCTTGGCCGGTGAGAATCGTTGGAACACGTTCCAGCATAAGGGTCGAGCCAGTGAAGCCGGTATATCAACGCGTGGGTGCAGGCCGCGGCCCCGTTAGACGCCCAAATTGGTCAAAAAACCGGGGCTTGGTTCAAAAGAACGGCATCAGGAACAAGCGCACAAACGACAGAACACCAGCGAGGGTGCTCACGCGCAAGGCCTTGGCGTCCTTCCAGTCCACGGCGCGAAGAATGCCGATGACGGCAAACAGCATCCCGACCATGGAAATGATGGCCGGCACCTCAAGGGGGCCAAACTTGCCAAAACCGAGGACTGCCGCAAACAAGCCAAGCGGGAGGAATCCAGCAAGGGAGAATCCCAGGGCAATGAACGGAATTTTGTCCTTTTCCGGGTGGAATGGCAAGTCGCCTTCGCTGCCAAGAATGCCCTCGCCGTCTTTCGGCTGCGGCTCAATCTCTTGGTCTTGGGGTGCGTCCACGAATCGACCCACGAAGGCAAGGTCCATCAAAGTATCGAGCCGCCATGGGCCATTTGGGGCTGGCAATTTTTGGGCTCAATACTACGGGTCCCTTGCGCCGCCCTTATGTGGTCCTTCGGTGTCGCCCGCGCATGGTTCTGGAAGGTCTCGGAGACAGCCTCCGAAGCACCCTCAAGAAAATCGCCAACGCGGGCCACATCGATGGCGCCCTCATCAAGGAGGTTACGCGAGACATCCAGCGCGCGCTCTTGCAAGCGGACATGAACGTTCGTCAAGTGCTGGACTTGTCAAAGACGATTGAAAAGCGCTCCATGGAAGAGAAGCCGCTTCCTGGAATGAGCAACCGCGAGCACGTGATTCGCATCGTCCACGACGAATTGGTCACGCTGCTTGGCGAACCGCGCAAAATCCCGCTCAAGAAGCAGGTCATCATGATGGTGGGCCTGTACGGTCAAGGTAAGACCACCACCACGGGCAAACTGGCCAACCACTTCAAGCGAAAGGGTATGCGCGTGGGTGTCATCGCGGCTGACGTTCACCGTCCTGCTGCCCACGACCAGCTCAAGACTCTCGCGGATCAAGTAGGTGTGACGTTCTACGGCGAGAAGGCTGACGGCGGAGAAACCCACGGAAGCGACCGCGCTGTTGGCATCGTGGAGCGCGGCATGGCGGAGCTTCGCCGCAAACACGACATCATCATCGTGGACACGGCTGGCCGTGACAAATTAGAATCAGGCCTCATCACGGAAATGGAGGCGATTTTCACCGCCGCCAAGCCGGATGAAAAGTTCCTCGTGATGGATGCCCAAGTGGGCCAGCAAGCAGCGGTTCAAGCAACGGCTTTCCACGAAGCGGTTGGATTGACGGGCACCATCATCACCAAGCTGGACGGTACGGCCAAGGGTGGTGGTGCATTGTCTGCGGTGGCTGCGACGGGCGCCCCGGTTGTGTTCATCGGAACCGGTGAGCACGTGGACGAGTTGGAGATTCTGGATCCTAAGCGATTCATCGGTCGACTGCTCGGAATGGGCGACTTGGATGCGCTGCTTGAGAAGGCCCAAGAAGCCAGCTCTGGCGTCAATGCGGAGAAGATGGCCCGCAAGATGATGTCGGGCAAATTCACCCTCAACGACATGCAGTCTCAAATGGAGATGATTGGCAAAATGGGTCCCCTTGGAAAGGTGGCTCAGATGTTGCCCGGCGGCATGGGTGCGTCCTTGCAGGGCCGCGACATGGGTGCCACTCAGGACAAGATGAGCCAATACAAGGTCATCATGTCATCCATGACCAACGAGGAGCGCGAGAATCCGCAATTGCTCAAGTCAAGCCGCGTCAAGCGCATCGCTCGGGGCAGTGGCACGGAGCAAAAGGACATCAAGGAGCTCTTGAAGTACTACGACACGACCCGGAACATGATGAAGGGCTTGTCGAGCAACCGAAAGATGCAGCGCCAATTGATGCGCCAACTCAAGTTCCAGAAGTAGTTGCAACGGCGCCTGCGAGGCTTGTAGCTGGAAGAATTTCTTCTGTTATTGGAGCCTTAGGCCTCGTGATGGATTGAACGGTTTCGGGTGGCAAGCCGCCAGAATCAACAGGTTCAAAGGCCGCGCCTTCGGGATTGGCTTGAGGGATGTGTAGCGCCACATCCAGTCCATTCGTCCGGTCGTGGTTCACTTCAAGGCTTCCCCCGTGCGCAACGACCACTTTCTTGCACACATACAAAGAGAGCAACGAGACGTCGCCGCCGAGGCCAAAGGGGTCTCCAAGTAATTTTCCAATGCTCTCCAAGTCGGGCGTGTCAACGGTGCTTGCTGGGTCCTTGATGCGGATGGTTGTGTGGCCTTGGTTGGCTTGCAATTCTACTTCCGGGCTGCCCGATTGGTTCCATCGAAGGACCGTGTTGACCGCGTGTTGTAGGGCGGATTCCAGCAACCGGCGATCTCCCGTGACATGGACCTCTGAGGCGATGGCGCCAATGTTTACGCGCTTGCCACTATCTCGTGACTTGACCCAGTGATTGACCAAGGCCGACAAATTGATGTAATCGTGCGCTCGCGAGGCAAGGGCCTGTTCCATTCGAGTGGCTTGCAAAAAGGCATCCACGTTTCGCTGCAATTGGCGAACACTTCGATCCATGGTGGACAAGGCGTGTTGTTGCACTTCGTTGAGCATCCCGAGCCTTCCCTCTTTGAGCAAACTCAGTTGAATGACAAGGGGGGTGAGCGGCGTGTTGAGTTCGTGACTGGCGGCATTGAGGACGGCGGTCCGGGTGTTTTCTACGCGTTTTTCGATGCGCGCGCTGGCTAGTACTTCCTCGGTGATGTCTCGAACGAGTGTCGCGGCACCCAAGATTTTGCCTTCCCTGCTGACCATCGGCTTTGCGCTGAGGTTTATGTAATGCATTTGGCCGCCGGGGGAGAGGGTGAATTTGTGGTCGACCGAATGGCCATTGAATACGGGCTCTAACATTTGGGAGACAAGGTGCGCTACAGGTTCAGGCAATGTGTCCATGAGTTTGATGCCCGGCTTCAATTCAGGCAACCCGAAAATGGGCGCCAATTGCTGAGCGGCGCCATTGTATGATAGCAAACGTAAATCTCGGTCAATGCTTCCTACGGCGGCGTCCGTGGAGGCCAAGACGGCTTTCCATTCTGCCGTAAATCGGTCGAGGTCCTTGAGGCTTTGATCTGTGAGTACCCGGCGAAACGTCAATGCGGAGGCGCCGACCACGAAAAATGCCATGGAGAGCGTCCAAGCCGAAAATTGGGTGGGGAAGAGAGCCAAGAGTACGAACATCATGGCCACATTGACGCCATGGGTCATGTACAGGGCGCGGGGACGGAGGAATACCACCGCAATCACGGAAGTGAGCAATATGATGTGGCCAGCCCAGGGTAACAACCGCTCCGCATTCGAGAATAGATTAATCCATGAGGCAACCACAACTGTTCCTGTGAGCAACAGCGCCGCTCGGTTGATTTGCCCCTTCATGGCAAACGAGTAAGAAATAATCAAGGACCCGAGGGCCAAAATTGCAAGAGAATACTCAAGGGGTTCAACTTGCGCCATTCCTTGGAAGAAAAGATATGTGAACACCGCCACAAACACGAGCCCACTCACAAGAAGCGCAAGCATCGCAACCAAAAACACGCGAGCTTCTCTGCGCTCGTTCGGGTCAATGATGCTCGGTTGGGGCGTAATCCACGACGAAAACCACGAAGTCACCCGCACAACCGTGAGACTATTGACATTTGAATCACATATGGGCGCGGTAATCGGCGTTCTTCCCATCCGTCCGTGGCCCCGTTCGCCCCCTAGCGAATTCTGCTTGCCAATGCCTTTGTGCGGGCACCCTTTGGGCCAATCATGGAATGGGGCACGCTCCTCGTTGTGGCCCTGATTGTTGCAGGCATCGCCGGGGTGCTGTTGCTGCCCATGCGAAAGCAATGGAATGCTGACGGGGCAGACGATGACGCCCGCCCCGCGGCTATTGTTGCTGACGACTCCGAAGAATAGCTGGCGAGGTTTCTCTAGGAGGCGAGCGCATCTTCGAGGATGCGGTTTGCGGCTTCCCAGTGGTACTTGCCCATGTGGTCGAGCGCCGAGGTCACTGCTTCAGATTCTCCGTCCTGTTCAATGACTGCTTCCAGGAGGAAGCCGGCGCGGTTTCGCATGTAGTTAGTGTGGTCGATGACACCGAATTGAGGCAATTTGCCGTCTTGTTGGTAGCTCATGGAACTCCAAATACTGGAGAATGTGGTTTCGAAGGCTCCTCCGCTGATGAGTGTAACATCATGGGGGTGGCGCATCGAGAACAAGTGCCCAGATTCGTGGGTGTAGAGGAAATCGAGCCAGTCGCTGTGGTATCGGCTGTCGTCGGGGACGTAGAACACGGGTGCGCCCATTCCGGTGCCCTCCTCTCGCATGCGGTTGAGGTCGTTGAAGCTGCTGAAGCTGAGGCGACGGTCGTCGCGAATATCATACATGGCGATGCCGCTAATCCCGTTGTCCGATACGTCGCCCACGAGGAAGATGCTCACGTAGGCTTCACAGCCCTCGTGTTCAACCCAGTAGTCGCCCCAGTTTTCATCCATCCAGAATCGCAAGAGATCCAAATTTCCTGTGCGAAGAATCGCCTCCAAGCCGGGATCATCCGTAGGGAGTTGAATCACTACGGGGTCCACGTGGACGCGGCCTTCTCCAAGCAATGTTTCCCAGGCTCGGGTGAGGTTGTCGGCTTGAACCATGTCCTCGGCGCTTGTGTATCCTGGCAGCACCTCAGCCGCGGCAGTTCCGCGCACGGCCGTGAGCAGAGTAACCGCGTGGCAAGGGGCGAGGGTCGGGGGGTAGAGCGGGCCCTGGAGCAGTCTGAAGTGCGTGGCGGCAACGACCGCATCCACGAGGGGTCCGGTGTCGTCCGAATCCAGGGGCGAATTGTATCGGTCCCATGTGCCAACCCACGGATCCATCGCAGCCGACACATCGAGCACCAGCAGGGGCGTTCGTTCTCCAAAGGCACGAACTTGATTCACGTAGCCTGTCTCGTAGAGAATTCGGTAGCTGTGGCCTTGGGTGCCCAAGTGCATCAGGACCAGGGAGGGTCGGTTTGCATCGAGCTCAAACCCCGCATCGGTTAGGTGCTCCACGAGCGCGTCTTCTGCAGCGTTGGCATCGTAGTACGTTTCCAGCATGTGTTGGTCGAGGGTCGAGACCAAGTTGCCCAAGGGGACTGCGTGCACGCGGTACTGGGTTGTGGGTTGCACGAAATTCTTGATGGTGCCTCCCACTTGTCCTTCAGGGGCTAGGAAGGAGCGAGCAAAACTGTAGACGCCGTGTTCGATGACTTCATTGTCCAGTTGGGCGCGAACGGTGGCGGCGGTAGATTCTGAAAATCCCACCATAAAGACATCCACAGGCACTGTGACGGAGATGGTGCCATCCTCTTGGAGAATCGCTGGAAGCAATTCTGGAATCTCGACAACTTGATCTTTTTGGGGCTCGCCATCACTCAAGCAACCACTGATGGAAGCGACGGCCAGGAGGCCAATGACAAACAGGAAGCGCATAGGGGCTCACGGCAATGAATGCGTCATAAACATGCTGGCGATTCAAGGCAGGCGACACGATTGAGATGACGCCCAAATTCAATAGCGCCCACTCGGCACCATCATGAAGTGCCTACCAGTGCGACTCATATGAGCAATGCAAACGCCCCCGCCATCGAATCCAGTGGAATGGCCAACGGCTTGAGTGCCACGCCGAGGCGATCCTGATGCGCACGTTCTTGACGGTCAGCCATACGGTTCCCTCAGATGGTGACTGGGGCTTGGATGATTTAGCAGGTGGCGCCGGTCGCGTCGACTTACTGTGTCGTAATATCCAATCCGCGGTGCATTTTAGCCACGAATTGCGACGAGATACTCGAGTTGCTTTGGTCTTCGTGGCTGACCCGGAGGCGCCCAAGACGGTAATCATCGACCCGAGGACCATCCGCAACTTGCACCCGGACGAGCGAAGCACCGGCGCGCGCATCCGCAAGGCGCTGCGTCATCCCTGCCCGGATCCTTGGTTCGAGGACGTGGAACCCGGCATCCAAGTGGGTCCCTTTGGACTCGCGGAGGCAATTGAAGAGCTAGGCGGCAACGTGGTGGCGCTTGAAAAAGACGGTGAGGCATTGGAAACCACAACCATTCCAGACAATCCCTTGTTTCTTATGGGAGACCACATCCCGCTGCGCCCCGAAGAGTTGGCCGTCGCGCCCGACGCCCACCGCATCAGCCTTGGTCCAGTCTGGCTGCACGGAAACCATGCCATCACCATCATGCACTATGTCATGGACAAACGCGCCGAGTCGCCTTCGTGATTGTCCAAGGCATCGACGTGGATGACGCGGGGCGCTGCGCTCACTACCAGACCCAGTTGGACATTGTTAGCTTCCGATTGCCATGCTGCGATGGATTTTGGGCGTGCCGTGAATGCCACGATGCCTTGCACCCGGAACACCTAGTGCAAGTGTGGGGGCCAGACGAATGGCGTCGGCGCATCGTGCTTTGTGGCGCTTGCAAAGGGCGGTTCAGTCTCAAGGTATACAGCGCGGACCACACCCGGTGCCCCAAGTGCTTCGTGCCATGGAATCCAAATTGCATCTACCATCACGCGTTGTACTTTCAATCATAGCGGCCGATTCAAGACCCCCCGCCCGCCTCGGCGCCTGTGAGCAGCGCCTCTGCGACGGAATTTGCACCCAAGCCGCTGTTTCCGCCTGGCCTCGGGCTTGCTGCAGCCGTGGTGAGTGTCTCCTTTGCGGCGCCCCTGTTTCGCCTCGCTGAAGCGCCTCCGCTTACGGCCAGTTTCTGGCGCCTTGCGTTTGCCGTTCTCATTCTCCTTCCCTTCACTCGCTCTTCGTGGTCCGCGTGGCGACATTACACCCGCCGCGAATGGGCCATCACCGCTGCCAGCGGCATCGCCCTGGGCCTGCATTTTGGCCTCTGGGTCACCAGCTTGTTCTACACCACCGTAGCGGCGAGTGTCAGCCTCGTCACGCTCCAAGCGATCTTCGTGGCCCTCGGTGGGCACTGGTTTCTGGGCGATCGACTCTCCCAACGGGGATGGATTGGCGTGGTGCTTGCCACCGTGGGTGCATTCGTTATTGCAGGAGCCGATGGGAGCCTCGCGCCTGATTCCGGGCGAGCGCTCTTTGGAGACATGCTGGCAATCCTAGGAGGTGTTGCCTCGGCTGCTTACATGCTGATTGGACGCAAATTGCGAGCCAAGCGCGACCTCGTGGAGTACGTGACGCCTGTTTACGGCATCGCTGCGCTGACACTGCTTGCATCCCTGCCCTTGCTTGGCCAACCCGTGACCGGTGGGGTGGGAGGCAGCGGCTTCGTCTTCTTCGTACTCCTAGCAGCCGTTCCCATGCTTGGTGGCCACACGCTTGCCAATTGGTGCTTCAGGTACATGCCAGCCCACACAGTGGCCACATGGATTCTCTTGGAGCCTGTGGGGGCGGCACTGCTTGCCTGGCCCATGCTCAATGAAGTGCCAAGCCTTTGGGTTGCAGCAGGCGGCGCGTTGGTGCTCTTTGGGGCCGCTCAAACCATGGCCCGCGCCGATCAAGTGCCCCGAGAACCCCTCCCGCCTGCACCGTAACGTCGCGGTCAACGTCAATCAGGGCCCGGAAAAACAACGGAATACCCTGGCAAAAGTTCCGCTTACCTGACCGACAGCCTTCATGAAGGTCTCTGCATTCTCGGATCCGTGGGAGTCATGGATAAGGCCCTTCGGGCACACAACGCCGCTCGTGCTATGTTGGCCTCGCCCGACCAAGCCCGAATGGACGCCTTGAATCAAGTGGCCGACGCATTGCTTGCCGCCGCACCCGCGATTCATGACGCAAACCAGCAGGACCTCGCCGACGCAACGGCCGCGGGACTAGATGCTCCACTCTTGCAACGCCTGCATTTTGGTCCCGATAAATTGGCAACTGTCGTGGATGGCCTTCGCCAAGTGGCCACCCTTGCCGATCCTGTTGGCCGAACCGTTCGCCACACCGACATGGACGACGACTTACACCTCTGGCAAGTGACCCAACCCATCGGGGTGATTGCCTGCATCTTTGAAAGTCGCCCAGACGTTTGTGTGCAAATTCCCGCCCTCACGATTCGAACCGCCAATGCAGTGCTCTTGAAAGGCGGAAAAGAGGCCGCACGCACCAACGCCGCCATCATCCAAGCGATCCAGGAAGCCTTGGAGGGCACCGCCATTCCACCAGACGCCGTGCAACTTCTGGAAGACCGCACCGAAGTCACAGAACTCTTGGCACTAGATTCTCACGTGGATTTGATTGTCCCGCGAGGGGGCAATGATTTGGTTCGCCACATCCAACAAAACACTCGGATTCCTGTGCTTGGCCACGCCGCCGGAATCTGCCACATTTACGTGGACGGCGACGCCGACCTGGAGAAAGCAGAACGCATCGTCATCGATGCCAAACTGGACAGCCCCAGCGCCTGCAACGCCGTGGAAACGCTGCTCGTTCACAAACGGCACCGAGACTGGCTCACCGCATTCATGGACCGATTACAAGCTGCAGGCATCACGGTTCACGCAGGAGATGCTGATTGGGACAAAGAATACGGTTCTCCAGAGCTGAACGTTCGAATCGTTTCAGACATCGCCGAAGCCGTCGACCACATCGCCCGGCACGGAAGCGGACATACAGATGCCATCATTACCGAAAACCAGGGCGCCATGCGTGCCTTCGTGGACTCCGTCGACTCCGCCGGGGTCTTCGTCAATGCCTCCACGCGCTTTGCAGACGGCTACCGGTACGGTCTCGGAGCCGAGGTTGGCATCAGCACCGGAAAAATTCACGCCCGTGGCCCCGTTGGAGTGGAAGGATTGGTCACCACTCGCTGGATCCTCGTGGGCGATGGGCACCGTGCCGCCGATTACCATGGAAACGGCTTCCAACACATTCACCACGACCCAGACCCAGATGCCTACCGCAAACACGCATGGGAGGTAATCCATGCTCGATCCTGAACAGCGCCGCGTCGTGGTCAAACTCGGAACAAACACCCTCTGCGATCCCAATGGACTCCCCGACCCCGATTTGCTCAGAAGCCTCGCCGAGGAAATCCACCACTTGCGCGCCGAGGGCCATCAAATTCTCGTGGTCAGCAGCGGTGCCATTGGTTCTGGCCGAGCCGCCCTCCGTCTTCCTGAAACGCCTCTGGACATCCCCACACGGCAAGCCTGTGCGGCCGTCGGCCAACACCGACTCATGCAAGCCTGGGACAATGCACTCAGGCGACACAAAATCTCAGCAGCCCAAATTCTTGTCACCGCGGACACCTTCGACGTGCGCCGACGCTACCTGAATCTGCGAAATTGCCTGGAGGCACTTCTCAAAAACGGCGCCGTGCCAATCATCAACGAGAACGATACCACGAGCATCGCCGAGATTGACGCCGCATTCACCGACAACGACCGCCTTGGTGCCCTCGTGGCTGCAAAAGTGGAAGCGGATCTCTACATCATTCTCAGCGATGTGCGAGGGCTCTACAACAAACCCCCACACCTTCAATCGTCAACCCTTGTGAGCCAAGTGGAAACGGTAACCCCCGAAATCCTGGACATGGCCGGAAAACCGGGCAAAGGCGGCCGAGGCGGCATGCGAAGCAAACTCGAATCCGCCAAGCACCTCACCGAAGCAGGAGTCCCCGTGGTCATCGCCTACGGTCGCGAACAAGGGATCTTGCACAAATTGCTCCACCCCGATTTGGACAGCAACGGAGAGTTGGTTCGCGTCGGCACTTGGTTTGAAACCGTGGGTCGCCGCGACGGCAAAGAACGCTGGATTACCGCCGCAACCCCACAAGGTCGCATCATTGTGGACGAAGGTGCCGCACAGGCGCTTCGAGACGGATTCCATTTGCTTCCTGCCGGCGTTCGAGGTGTCGAGGGCCAATTCCCCGTGGAAAGCGTCGTGGAAGTTACCTACGATGGCGTGAGTGTGGCTCGTGCCGTGAGTCAATTCAGCAGCGGCGACTTGCTCAATTGCCAAGGCATGCAAAGTGATGAAGCACGAGAATGGCTCGGCGTGGAAGGAAGCGTCAACGTGACGCGCAAAGGCAAGATTATCCTGCTCGAAACAGCCTAGCTGAGGCGACTAGGTCTCGCACTCTACACTGTTGAGCACTGCCGTGACCGCTTCCATGGCGCCCATGTGGCGAAGCGCCTTCAGCAGGCCACCGGTCAAGTGCAATTTGCCGGTCATCAATGCCTTGCGCTCGGAGATTTCGCCACGCACCACAGAAGCAAACACTTCGTATGGCCCAGAGACCACAAACGAGGGGCTTTCGAGGCCCTTCGTCACGGCGTCATAATCGTAGCCAACGCGGTACTCGGACAATCCGGTGCCGTCGAATGCCACGTACAGGAATCCATAGCGTCCTTCCGGGCTCCCGAGGACGATGGCCAAGATGCTGATTTTGACTCCGTCCAGTGCCGCGGTGATTTTTGGGTCTGACTCAATCTTTGCCAAGACCGCTTCCGCCCACTCCTGGCTCAAATACTGGAGCGCCAACAAACCGCCCAGCCGGTAATTGGCCTTGAACCGTTCGCACCAGCCCAGCGAAAACGAGCAGGGGGCAGGGTCGCTCGAACCAAACCGTTTTTCGCTCTCGGTGGCTGAGGCATCTCTATGAGCAGTGTCGCAACCCTGACGGACGCCGACTTTGAAGCGTTCACCAAGAAAGACGGAGTTGTCCTCGTGGACTTCTGGGCCCCCTGGTGCGGTCCCTGCAAGCGCATTGGCCCAATCATCGAAGAATTGTCTGGCGAAATGAGTGACGTCTCCTTTGGCAAGCTCAACACAGACGAGAACCAAGGCACCGCCGTGGCCCAGGGCGTCATGAGCATCCCCACTTTGATGGTCTACAAGGACGGCGAAAAGGTTGACACCGTCATCGGTGCCGTGCCCAAGGATGCCCTCGCCGGTGCCCTGCAAAAGCACCTGTAAGTCTGGCAATTTGCCTTCCTTTTCCTGATCTTTTTCCATCATTTTTCTCCCTTGAATCCATTGGCGGGCGTTCGAATAGTTTCGAGAACGTACTCGCAAGCCCTAAGAGTCTCGGGGTGCGTCAATCAGCCGTGAGTGAGGGCAGCACCGCGCCTCCCGGGCAAAATCGCGTCGTCGTACTACGAGAGGGACCCCCCAAGCGAAGGGGCCGCTTCATTGACGGTGCCATGGGTGCCATTGGCGCCGTTCTCATCCTCGTGGCCGTACTCTTGGTGAATGTGCTTCCCGAAGAGGACATCATTGACCCCCAGTACCGCGCCGATTACGAAGGATTCGTGGTGGAGGACCCAACCTCGTTTCGATCCATTGACCAAGATCTGCCCAACGGCGTCTTGCCTCTTGGGGAAGCCAACGCGATGATGATTCCCTTGGAAGTCAAGCACAATAATGCCTACGAGATTGTCGGGCAATTCTTCTTCCTTGAAGACCGCGAAGAAACCCTGCCCGACATCTTCACCATCGAACTCCTGGACCCAGATGGCAACGTGGTGCAACGCAGCAACCCCCAATCCACGCTCGAAACCTGTGATTTCCAGGATCTCAATCCCGGCGAAGTCTACACGCCCGGCGTCTACTACGTGACGTGCGAATCGCAAAGCAATCGCGTCGCCTTCAACCTAGGTGGAAAACCAGCCTCCGAGATATTCACCCTCGAAAGTGGCGCCAACAGCACGCTCGCCGACGCAGAAGCCGCGATTCTCCAGCGTGACACTCGACTCACGACGGGCACCTGGCACTTCCGAATCTGGCTCACCGAAGTCGGGCAATGCCCCTCCGCGACGCCTCCGGTCGGGAGTTTGCCCAGCCAATCCAATCAGCGGCGTGCAACCCTATGCCGACTCGCCGTGGATCAGCAAAATCAGGACGAAGGCACATTGGGCGGCCCCGACGACCCGGGGAACAAGTTTGTGCTGTCCCGGTTCGAATACACCTATTACGACATCTTGGTCTCGGAGGGCTAATCATGCAGACCGATACGGTGGTTGGAATCGTCGGAGCCGTTGTGCTCGTGAGTGTCATGGTGGGCGTCTTTGCCTACGAATACAATGCAACTGATGGCGAGGAAGGCCTCGATACTGTTGCAGCATCCATGGATGCATTCAATGCCACGTACCCCGGCCTCGCAGCCGATGGCGACCTAGACAACGACGGCATTCTGAACTACGAAGACTCGGACTTGGATGGAGACGGAACCCCCAACATGGGTGACTCCACCATCGCCTTCGAAGGCGACCTCTCCGGTGTCGTTGCTGCATCCACTGGCTCTGCCATGCGAGATGCCAATGCATTCCATGTTGACCAAGGCGCCCAGTCAATTCTGATCAGCATCAGTTACGATCGCCCGGCTCCGCTTCCTGGGGCCGTCACTCAGCAACCGGGCCTTGATTTCACGCTCGTGGACTCTGAAGGCATCAGTTACGAAAGTGGCCAAGCGCAATTCACACCCGGTAGCGCCACGGTCACTTTGAGCTTCGAGTTGTTCGCCTCGCCGTTCATGCAAGGCGAATGGACGCTCACCGCCTCCAGCAACAGTTTGGTTGCCACGTCCATGACGTACACGGCCAACCTTACCGTGGGCTACGACGTCGAAGCGTAACTTCGGTCACCTGCAAACAGCCGCGCCTCATGCAGCTTTGTTCAGCTAGAGGGCAAATCGAAGCAATGCCGCAACACCACTGAATTGCTCCAGGCGGTGCCCTGCGTCGTGGCCACTGGCAACGATGTGAACGGCGCATCGAGTCGCTTCTGCTTGACGCATGACGGCTTCGAATCGGCCTTCTCGAACGGCACGGTCTGTGATGAGGACTTCTTCCGCAGCACCTGCGACGACGGCGTTGTTGACCTCGTCGGGTCCGTACGCTACGAGTCCTTCGCCCTTGGAGATACGGGCCATGATTTCCTCCACTTTCTGGGTCTCCCAGTGGATCCGGTGGTCCCTGGCCACGCGCTCGATGAGGCCTCGGCGCAGGGCTTCTTGCACTCCGCCTCGGCCTCCTTGACTGGTGCCGTCTGTGAGAATGCCCTTACCGACCTCGGGGTCCTTTTGTTGAGCGTGGTCAATGAATTCCTCGCGCCACCAACCGGGGCCCACCACGATGCACGCCACGTCTGGACCGGTGCGCAGCGTCTTGAGGGTGCTGAGGGCTTCGTC